>JAPYWY010000238.1 GCA_028276125.1 Pseudothermotoga sp. | reverse complement strand
TTAAAAAACTTCTGGTAAAATCTAATGAACTCGAAAGGAGGTAGTGTGGATGAACATACTCTACAGTGCTGCACCAGGTGCGACTGCACCGAGTGGAACCACCACAGCGACGGGCTCCGGTTGGAGTTTCATCTTCCTTCTGGTCATGCTCTTCGCGATGTTCTACTTTCTCATCATTCTTCCGCAGAGGAGGAGAGAGAAACAGTTCCAGCAGATGATCTCCCAGCTGAAGCGTGGTGATACGGTTGTTACGATCGGAGGCATCGTGGGCAAGGTCATCGATATCAAGAAAGATACAGTGAAGATCAAAACCGCGATGACCACCGAGCTCGAGATAACGAAGCGCGCCATAGCTTCCGTGTTCAGGGAAAAAGAAGAGGAGCAGAAGGAAGAAGAAAAGCAGGACTGAAAAGAGGGGGCTTGAGACATGAAAGCGGAGCGTGTGAGACTGATCGTCGTGCTTGCCGTGTTCGTCTTGGCTTTGCTGGCTCTGCTGTGGCCAACGACGGACAAAGGTTACAGTGGCCTGGCACGGTTTTTCCAGCGCGTGAGACTTGGACTCGACATAAGGGGCGGAGCAAGACTCGAGTACAGGGTTGACGTCGAGCCCGGTGTTGAGAATCCCAGCCAAGTGGTGGACGACGTCTGGACCGTTTTGAGGAACAGGCTTGACTCGGCAGGCTACACCGAAGCGACGCTCAGAAAGAGCTTCAGAGAGGATCATTCGTTCATCATAGTCGAGATACCGGATGTGACTGACACGACGAAGGCTGAAAAACTTCTGGGTTCTGTGGGAATCATGTACTTCGGGCAAGTGCTGGATGAAAGTTCGTCCGATCCTTCCACTGATCCGAGACTGATGGACCTTGCGAGGATAAAGAAGGCCCGCTGGCTCCCCTCGCGGGAAGGTAAAGTGTGGTATCTTGTGAGAGAAGAGATCATGCTCGTCAAGGACCTCAAACTCGTTTCACCACGCATCGTCGCAGCCAGCCCCGTTCCAGAAACGCGTGTCGGACGCTTTGGCTACAAGGTGACCTTCGAGCTGGCGAGCAAAGATGCTGAAGTCTTCAAACGCATCACGCAACAGTTGGTTGTTCCAGAGTCTGCCGTAGGTACAGCGGCGGCTAAGGAAAAGAGGCTCGCGATCGTGCTCGACGACGTCGTTCAGTTTGCAGGCTATGTGATCTCTGTGATTCCCGATGGTAAGGCCGAAATCACCGGAAACTTCTCTCTCGAAGAAGCCAAGCAGCTCGCCGCGATACTCAGAAGTGGTGCGTTACCAGCCAGGCTGGAAAAAGTTTCCGCAGGATGGGTCGCGCCGCTGCTCGGATCTGACATCATCAAAAGCTCGCTCATAGCTGGAATCGTTGGTCTGGTACTTGTACTGATATACATGATCGTCTTCTACGGTGTCCAAGGTATCGTGGCGGACATCGCACTGATCTACAACACGATCCTTCTGCTCGGTGTGATGGCAGCCACGCGGTCGATTCTGACCCTGCCGGGCATCGCTGGTATCTTCTTCACGATAGGTACGACGGTGGACGGAAACATCATCATAGCCGAGAGAATAAAAGAAGAGCTCAGAGCGGGTAAGTCCATCAGAGCCGCGATCAGTGCAGGTTTCGAAAGAAGCTTCATCACGCTCTTCGATGCGAACTTGACTACGATCATCGCAGGTTTAGTGCTCTATTACTTCGGTACAGGTACGGTGAAGGGCTTTGCGATCACTCTGATAATAGGTGTCGCTGGCAGCTTCTTTGTGAACATGGTGCTCTCGAGGTTGCTCACCGACGCTTTCCACAACTTCATCCGTGTTCCCAAGGCTGTAGAAAGGGGAGTCGAGCCATGAAAAAGATCGACGTCGTGTACAAGAGAACGATTTGGCTCGGTATAGCAGCCTTCTTCGTCGTGCTCTCTTTGCTCTTCATCTTCATGCGCGGTTTCAACCTCGGTGTTGAGTTTGTCGGTGGAAGCGAAATACTCGTTCGTGCCGAGGGAAACATGGTCGAGCAGGACCTGCGCCAAGCTTTGAGCGAGATTTCCTCCGACTTCGCCAGTGCACGTGTCACGAGGGTCAGATCTGCGGGCGATCCAGCTGGGGTTGTGAAGTTCTCTGTCACCGTTTCGAAGACCTTCGATGCGGACGAGAAACTCAAGATCGTGGAAGAGCTCAGAAAGAAACTTGAAGCTAAAGGCTTCAAAGCGGAGGTCGTATCCTTCAACGAGACGGGTGGTAGCGCCGCAGAGGAGATCAGAAGACTCACTTGGAGAGCAATTCTGATCACGCTGGTCGCGATTCTGGCTTACATAACTCTGCGTTTCAACTTCATCTTCGGTGTTGGAGCCGTAGCGGCGCTCGCACACGATGTCATCGTGACTCTGGGATTCTTCTCCATGTTCAAATACGAGATCAACGTGCCCGCCGTTGCCGCCCTGCTCACGCTCATAGGTTACTCATTGAACAACACGATCGTCATCTACGATAGGATCAGAGAGAACATGAGAAAGTTCAAAGGTAAAGACATTCCTACGCTGATCAACGAGAGTGTGAACCAAGTTCTGACGAGGACGGTAAACACTTCCTTGACAACCTTCATCGTCGTCTTCGTTCTGCTGTTGTTCGCAGGTAACACCATTAAACCGTTCGCGTTTGGTCTGAGTGTGGGCGTGATCGTGGGAACTTATTCGTCCATCTTCGTCGCGGCACCGTTGGTGATGAGATGGGTAAAATACAGATGACCCCCAGCTCCGCTGGGGGTTTTTCATAATTCCAAAGAGCTGAGATCTCCAACGACGAACTTCATCGCCTTGGGCAGTTTTCCGTTTTGACTTATCCTCACACCCTTGCCGATCAGCGATGAATCTATTCTCGCAGACAAATTACTCAGTTTACTCTCGTCCATCAGTATTGAGTTTTCCACCTCGCAGTTTTCCAAGATGACCCCGTTACCTATGGACGTGTAAGGTCCCACGTAGGAGTTCACGATCCTACAGTTCTCCCCGATCACGACTGGTCCTCTTATGAGGGAACCTGCTATGATCGATCCCTTGCCCACGCAGACTCTGCCTTGAACGATCGTGCTGTCATCGATCTTTCCGGCGCATTCGCCATCTTGCATGGAATCGAGTATTCGCCTGTTCGCCTCGAGTAGATCTTCA
>JAPYWY010000236.1 GCA_028276125.1 Pseudothermotoga sp. | reverse complement strand
TCACAGAGACCAAAAGAAGAGCTCGACGCTGCGCTGAAACAGCCTCTTTCAGAGGGTTGGAGAAGCATCTACAGCATTGGTAACATGTGGTGACACTGCGGGCGCCTCGTGGGCCCGTTTTTGAGGGAGGGATGTGTGTGAGAAGGTTGCTTGTGGCAGCTCTGGTTGTCCTACTCGTGTTTGCTGGCTTCAGTTACACATTCTACGTGGTATCGCACGGTGGTCCTGCGGATCCCTTCTGGGGTGTCGTGATGAAGGGTGTCAAGGACGCAGCAAGCAAGTTCGGGGTCGAAGCGGTCTACTTGGGTCCAGAGAAGTTCTCGCTGAAAGAGTTCATCGATCTGGTCAACGCCGCGATAGCCAAGAAGCCCGACGGACTTGTCGTAACGATGACCAACCCTGTTGCCCTCGATGAACCACTGAGAAGGGCAATCCAAATGGGCATACCCGTGGTGGCCATCAACGTTCCGGACGACAGACCTGTTGAAGAGAAGATACCGTATTTGTGCTACGTCGGAATGGACGAGTATCTCGCTGGTGTGTACGCGGCACGCAGGATGTTACAAGAGTTCACCCCCAAACGCGCCGTCATAGCCATCCATGAGCCGGGACACGTGGGACTGGAAGCGAGGGCGAAGGGTATCATCGATGTGCTGAAGGAGAAGAAGATCCCGGCTGAGAAACTGGACATAACCACCGATCCAACGAAGGCTCTGACGTTGCTCAAGAGCTATCTTGCCAAGTATCCAGACACCGATGCCATCTTCACGCTCGGACCGTTGGGTGCGCACCCTGCCATCCAGCTGGTCGAGGAAGAGAAGTTGGTGGGCAAAGTCAAGATCGGTGCGATCGACCTCACAACGAGAATAACGGACGCGATCAAGAAAGGCGTGGTTGTGTTCACGATCGATCAGCAGCAGTACCTGCAAGGGTATCTACCCATCGTTTTCCTCTATCTCTACAAGGAATTCGGTCTGATACCTCACGAGAACGTTCTTACAGGGCCGTCCATCGTGGACAAGAGCAACGTGGACATAGTTGAGAAAACCGTTCAACTCGGTTATCGCTGATCAGAACAATCCTCAAGATCCAGGGGGTGGCCTCGCGACCACCCCTTCTCATAGGAGGGAGACCTTTGAAAGGAGACAAGGTCACGCTGCGCGACTTGCTGAGAATAAAAGAATTCGGTGCCATAGTGGGTGTGACGATTTTCTTGGTTCTGTTCTCTCTTCTGTCGAACAAGTTCTTGACGACCGAGAACGTTTTCAACACCCTCACTATGGCTGCTGAACTCGGCATCATCTCGATAGGTGTGGCTATGCTCATCATCAGTGGGGAGTTTGATTTGTCGGTTGGCTCTGTCTTTGCCGTTGCTCCAATGATCTTCGCAACGATGATCAACGCGAAATACGATCCCTATCTTTCTCTGATCGTATCCTTGATGGTCTGCGCAGGAATAGGCCTGGTGAACGGAACCGTTACACTGAAAACGGGTATTCCGTCCTTCATAACCACTCTCGGTATGATGATGTTCTGGCGGGGCATACTGTTGGCGATCACCGGGGGTTTTCCAATCATACTTTCGCGGAGAGTGGACATGCTGCAGTACCTCGGTGGAAAAGTTCACGGCGGCTTGAGGTACTCGGCGATTTGGTTCGTCGTACTCGCCTTCGTCTTCTGGATCGTTCTTGAAAAGACACGCTTTGGAAACTGGGTGTTCGCTACCGGTGGAAACCTCGGTGCAGCACGTGCGTTGGGAATAGCAACCACGCGTGTGAAACTCGTCAACTTCATCTTTTCTTCCGTTCTCGCGGGTTTTGCGGGTCTCACGACCTTTGCCAGGTTCAAGCTCGTTGATCCCACCTTTGGTCAGGAATTGGAGCTTGAGGCTATAGCGAGTGCAGTCATGGGAGGAACGTTGCTCACAGGAGGTTACGGTAGCGTAGTAGGTGCATGCGTAGGGGCGTTCATGATCAGCATGGTGCGCAACGGACTCGTGCTCGCCGGAGCCCCAGCTTATTGGTACAGAGCCTTCATCGGAGTCATACTCATAGTCGCGGCCGTGATCAACGCTCGCATCAGGAAGAGGGTGGCAGGATGAATCAACCACTGGTCGAGATGAAAAACATCAAAAAGAGCTTCGGTAGAGTGATGGCGCTGAAGGGAGTCGATTTCAGCGTCGGACACGCAGAGGTGGTGGGCCTGCTGGGTGACAACGGCGCCGGAAAGTCAACGCTCATCAAAGTTTTGGTGGGGTACCATCAGCCCGACGATGGGGAGATTTACTTCGAAGGCAAGCGCGTGAAGTTTGGTTCACCACGAGAAGCTCGGGAGCACGGCATAGAGACAGTGTATCAGGACCTGGCGTTGGTCAATCTCATGCCGTTGTGGCGGAATTTTTTCCTGGGACGAGAGATCGTTCGCCGACTCGGTCCAGTTCGATACCTTGACCGAAAAACAATGAGAAGGATTGCACGCGAGGCACTGGCTGAGATCGGTATAAGTGTTCGCAGTGTGGATGATACGGTGGCTTTCCTTTCCGGTGGTGAGAGACAGGCCGTTGCCATAGCGAGGGCCATACACTTCGGTGCGAAACTTTTGATACTCGATGAGCCAACTGCCGCATTGTCGGTTGGTGAGACGAGAAGAGTGCTCGAACACATACTCGAAGCTAAGAAGAGAGGGATCTCTGTCGTGTTCATCAGTCACAACATCTACCACGTTTACGAAGTTGCGGACAGACTCGTCATACTGGAGCACGGCGAAAAGATCGGCGATTACAAGCGCGAAGAAGTCACACCGCAGCATGTGATGGACCTGATCGCCGCTGCTGCAGGTGTCAAATGAGGTGGTTTCATTGTTTAAGCTGACTTTCATTGGACACGTTTCGAAGGACATCAACAAGACTTCGACCGAGACGGTCGTCGTACCGGGCGGAGGGGTTTTCTACGTTCGATCGCTGCGCAAAAATTGAGCGTACCCAGTGTGGTGGTGACAAAGATTTCGTCGAAGGATCTCTCTTTTCAAGCCAATCGAAGATGCAGGCGCTCGCTTGATCGTCTCATTGAGTGCTGAGACCACCACGATAGAGAATGTCTATCCCTCGAGCAATCCAGACGAGAGAAAGAGCAGGATACTGCACAGGGCAGATCCCTTCGATTTGGATGACCTGCAACGGGTACAAACGAAGATAG
>JAPYWY010000237.1 GCA_028276125.1 Pseudothermotoga sp. | reverse complement strand
TACGAGCGATTTTGGTAGAGTTCTTTTGAGAACCTTCATGTACTCGGCGATGGTCGTACCGATCGCCTTCTTCACATCGCTCTTCCTGGCCGTGGTCACGAGCTCCGATTTGATCAAAGGTAAAGCCTTCTTGAGGGCTCTCTTCTACTGGCCTTGGTTGCTGTCTCCGTCTATCATCGGTGTCTCATGGAAGTGGTTCCTCGACTACGATGCCGGATTGATCAATATACTCCTTTTGAAGAACGGATCTTCACCGATTCCTTGGTTGCTCGATCGAAGACTCGCTTTCTTGAGCGTCGTCTTGGTGACGGTTTGGAACGTTGCAGGTTACTTCATGGTGATGTTCAATTCTGCTCTGACTGCGATTCCAACGGAAGTTTACGAAGCGGCAGCCTTGGATGGTGCGAACCGCTGGGTGAGGTTTTGGAAGATCATCTTTCCCTTGCTTAAACCAACCGCAATCTTGGTCTTGGTGTTGAGCACGATCATGTCCATGAGGAGCTTCGAGATCATATACGTCTTCACTGCGGGTGGTCCTGGCACGGCAACAACCGTGCTCGCTCAAAAGATCTACTACACCGCATTTTTGGAAAGAAAGCTTGGCATGGCATCGGCGATGTCTGTGATTCTGTTCGCCATATTGATAACGCTCTCGTTGGTGCAGATGAAGATCTTGGAGGAAGAGACATGAGGAAGCTGATCATAGTTTTGCTCAACTTGGCAGTTTACCTTTTTGCCTTACTCTACGTTTCACCGATAGTGTGGACGATCTTCTCCAGCTTCAAAGACGAAGCGGACCTTTTCTCTTGGCCCCCGAAGTTGATCAGCCAACCGACGCTCGTCAACTACCTTCAAGTCGTTCGTAAGACGCAGTTCGCACTCTTCTTCAGAAACTCTTTCTTGGTCTCAGTGTCGGCGACCTTGATCACCATTATCATAAGCGTCATGGGAGGATACGCACTCGCGAAGTATCAGTTCCGTTTCAAAAACCAAGTATCGACCTTCATCCTCTCGATGCTCATGATACCTCTGCAGGTCATCATGGTACCCATTTATCTTGTTCTATCGAGGTTGGGCATGATAAACACATTTTGGGGACTCATAATCCCACCCGCCGCCACACCCACGGGAATCTTTCTGGCACAGAAGTACATAATATCCGCGATACCAGACTCAGTGATAGAGAGCGCCAGGATCGATGGGGCGAACGAGATCAAGATCTTCTTCAGAATCATTCTGCCTTTGACGCAGCCTTTGATCGCAGCCCTCGCGGTCCTGTCTTTCACCTGGCGCTGGAACGATTTCCTCTGGCCTTTGATCGTGGTCGGTTCACCCAAGCTCTACACGATACAACTCGCCCTGGGGCTTTATGCGGGCGAACACATCGTTCAGTGGGGTCCTCTGCTGGCGATGACCGTGCTTTCGATGATACCCGTTCTGATCGTCTTCATCGCCCTTCAGAAGTATTTCGTCAGGGGCATCACCACGGGTGCGATCAAGTGAGGGAAGACGTATGAAGTACACGATCGTCGATGGACAGGCGATCTACGAAGGTCCAACTGAAGGTTACATCCTGTCCAACGTCGAGCTCACCTTGCGGCTGAAGAACGGAACACCTGCCGAGCTCTTTTCGTCCAAGAACGGTCTTCTGATCGAATTTTCGAAGAACGATCTTCCAAACCCTGCGAGCTCTCGACTCTGGCCGAACGGTTGTGAGTTCTCACACGAGAAAACCACTTGGTCTTTCTTCACCTCACCTTGGATACGATCAATGCTGTGGGAACTCAACGGATTGGATAGGTTGGTGCTCTCTTTCAAAGCCCCGCTCGAAAAACGTTTCAAGGTCCCCTTCGGACCAACCTACAGTTTCAAAAAACTTTTGAACGTGATCGCGGAAGGTTGCGACATAGACCTGTCGAACCTGGTCAGGATTGAGGTTCTGGAGGGAAAGATCGAAGATCTTCAAAGAAAAGACGAAACCTTCAGGCTGAAACTCTCTGCGAAGAGCAAGAAGTTGAAGCTTCGATTCTGTACACAGAAAGAGATCGTCGACGAACGAGTTGAGAATCTTTCCTACAATCGGTTTCTGAAAGACCATGTTCCGAGGAACTTGAACCATCTGAAAGAAAGTCTGGCACTGTTCGCACTCCACACCGCGCTCGGCAACTGGAAAGATCTTGGAAAAACCAACGCCTTCGCCGCAGGTGTGAACTACTCCTTCCCACCGAGGACCTACTTCAGAGACTCTTTCTGGACGTGCCTGAGCGTTCTGAACGTACGGGCGGACTTGGTGAGAAATCAAATACTCACCCTGTCGAGTGCGGTGCACGACGATGGCTGTCCGAGCGGTGTGATGTTCTTGGACGACGAAGAGAAGATGCTCCTCGCACAGTTGAAGAAGGAAAATCCTATCCTCGCGGCGAGTGTGCGCTACGAGAACGATTGGTGGAGTGATCACCACGATTCTGGCTTTCTTTTTGTGCTTTTGGTTTCCAAATACGTGGAATCGACGCAGGATCTGTCCATCTTGAAAGAACGAGTCGACTCTGAGACGGTCATCGAAAGGATCGTCAAGATCTTGAGACACAGTGAAAAGTTCATCGAAAACGATCTCTATAAAAAACCTCACGACTGTTTAGACTGGGCGGACAACGTGTTCAGAGACGGCTTCGTTACCTACGACGCCGCCCTGCACGCCGCAGCAATGAGAGAAGCTTCGAAGCTTTTGAGGATGATGGACATGGAAGAAGAATCGAGCTTTTGGGAAAACAGATACCTCGCCACGAGAAAGAAGTTCAACGAGGTTCTCTTCGACGAACGAAAAGGTCACTTCGTCGATTTCATCGGAAGCTACGTGGAGGATCATCTTGCGCTCGACACCGTTGTTTCGATCATCTTAGATGTCGCCGACGAAGACAAAGCAAGATCCACGCTCTTGAGGATGGAAAAGCTTTTGGAAACGCGGAACAACTCGGCACAACCCTACGGTGATTGGGGCGTCATGACGGTTTGGCCACACTACAGGAGAAGATCGCACCTGTTTGGCAAGAGCGCATTCCCATACAGATACCACAACGGCGGTTGCTGGCCCTATCTCAGCAGCATTTATGCCCTCGCGAAGGCAAAGTACGGCTTGGATCACGAATATCCACTCTTGAGTTGGTGGAAGTATTCGCTCGAGAACGGTTGGATGA
>JAPYWY010000235.1 GCA_028276125.1 Pseudothermotoga sp. | reverse complement strand
TGGAGAAAAGCTCGCGTTCAGAAACCCTGGCAACCTCAACACCGAAATTGGCCTTCCTTTGTCGATCCTGAACGATTATCTTGGTCAACCGCATGCGATTTTGGAGATGGCGATGAACAAAGTGGGAGACATAGCCACGCTGTGTCAGATAGCTCGACCGCACGTTTCCGTCCTTCTGAACGTTGGGACCGCGCACAGGGGCGTGGCAGGTGGGGACGAACAAATACTGAGAGGCAAAATAGAGATCGTCGAGAACATGAGAGAAGATGGCATTGCTATAGTCCACAGCGATCCGAAAATCTTGGGAAACCTCAAAAGCAAGCGATTTTTGACCTTCGGTCTTCGAAGCGGTGATTACGAACTCGTGTCGTACGATTACGAAGAACTCTCGACGAAGGCTCGGTACGAAACACCAAAAGGCATCAAAGAACTGCGTTTCTCAACGATCTTCAATGTGGGACAGTTGGTGAACGTTGCCGCGGTGCTTGCGGTCCTCGATGTACTGGATCTCGACGTTGATCTTTCAAAGTTGGAGCGTTTTGTTCCTGTGGATGGGAGATTCAAGGTCCTAAAAGTGGAAGATGTGTACGTGGTGGACGACACTTACAACGCGAGCTTGGAATCCTTCAGAGTCGCGGTTGAGACGATCAAGAAACTCGGTTTGAGAGCTTACGCAGTTGTCGGCTCGATAAAGGAACAGGGTATCTATTCGGAGCAAACTCACAGACTACTCGGAAAGATCCTCGAGCAGTTGGACGGGGTCTTGGTTTACAACATCGATCACGAGATAGATGTCATGGAATGTTCCAAGATCGTCTTGAAGAGCGATGAGCCAAAGGCCATAGTTGAACAGTTGAAGAACCTGCTCGAGCCGAAAGATGCCGTTCTGTTCAAAGCCTCTCGCGCGGTTGGCATGGAGAAGGTTCTCGAACTTTTCCTGGGAGGAAAGAAGTCATGAGATATTTTGCCATCACATTTATTCCATGTATCGTGCTCTATCCGTTTCTCATAAGACTGTTCAGAAGACTCCACGTGGGCCAGTTCATAAGGGAGGAAGGTCCGGACCTTCACGGTTACAAGACTGGAACTCCCACGATGGGAGGTGTGTTGTTCTCGACTTTTGCAGCACTCTCATGTTTTGCTTTCGGATACACGATCGACGGTTTGGCCATAGTTCTCTTTTCCCTGATCGGTTTCTTGGACGATCTCTTGAGCGTGGTCAGGAAGAAATCACTCGGTCTGCGGGCTTGGCAAAAACTCTCTTTGCAGATCGTCTTCGCAGCGGTCCTGGTGATCTTGATCAAACCGGACACCAAGTTACAAATCCCCTTCGTGCAAAAGGATTTGGAACTCGGTAATGTCTATTGGATCTTCGCTGTCCTCTTGATAGCCGGACTGAGCAACGCCACGAACCTGACGGATGGGCTCGATGGACTCGCGACGAGCGTCTTTTTGACGAGCGCGATACCTTATTGGTTACTGCTCGGAAAGAGTGCAGATTCATTGATTCTGCTTTCACTCTGTCTGATGGCTTTTTTGTTTTACAACATCAAACCTGCGAAAGTGTTCATGGGCGACACTGGTTCACTCGCACTCGGTGCATTGATCGCCGTCGTTTCGATAAGAACCTCCACGGAGATCGTCGCACTGCTCTGCTCGACTGTCTTCATCGCTGAAACACTCAGCGTCATAATACAAGTGAGTAGCTACAAACTCTTCAAGAAGAGAGTGTTCAAGATGTCTCCCATCCATCATCACTTCGAGTTGCTCGGCTGGAGCGAGGAAAGAATCGTTCAAATGTTCGCGCTTGTAAACTTAACGGTTTCGATGTTCGTCCTTCTCAGTGAAAAGGCACTATGAAGAAAGGCCTTCTAATTTATTTCCTGTTGACGTGCTCACTGTTCGCGCACAAGATCGAGTCGGTCGGTGTGGGCTACGGATACACAAAGATGACGCTCAACGAAGGTATCGTTTGCCTGATCAGGCCAAAGCCCGCATCGGTCTTGATACTCACAGATTCTGGCCAATTCCTCTCGGAGATATCTGTCGGTGTTTCCTACCCAACTTGGGCCATTCACCACGCCGGCAACGTGTTCGTGAGTGACTATCACAGAGCGAGCGTGGCAGTTTACACGATCTTCGGACGGTTGGTGAAACGTATCCAGGTGGGAAATTACCCTACGGTTTTGAAAGTCTTCGGTGGAAAACTCTACGTGCTTTGCTCCAAGGATCCTTCGATTTACAGAGTTGATCTTGAACAACTCGAGGCTCTACTTTGAACTCACTCGCGATGGGATAGTCTACCTCCACTATTACGCAATGGATAAAACTATCGAACTCGTAGGTTCTGAAAGAAAGTCTCTAACAATCAAAGACTTCAGAACGCCTCTCAAGTACGTCCAAAAGGACGGGCGAGCTTACCTGCTCGGCTACATGGACGGTAAGCTCGCCTGCTTGGATTCTTCGTGGAGGATTCTCTGGCAACAGAACTTGGACGATCTCGCAAGGGACATGCTGGTCATGGAAGACGTCGTGATCGTCGGCAGTTTGGTTCAGCCGAGATTGACGTTCGTCGATCTCTCGGGAAGAATCGTGAAACACTTACCTCTGCCCAACACCGTTCATCGACTGGAACAGATCAGGAACTTCATCGTTGCGTTGAATCATGTTCCTGGCGAGGTCTACTTCATCGACCCTCTGACGGGAAAGATCGACATTGTTCAGGTCGGCAAGTACGCTGTAGAGATGTGCAAGACCGTCGATGAAAGATTGCTCGTTCTGTGCTCGGATTCTGGCGAGCTTTTCTTGGTCACGCCTTCACTTTGACGATGTAATCGATGACGTCTTTCACCGTGGAGATCTTCTGAAGCTGGTCGTCCGCGATCTTCACACCGAACTCTTCCTCGAAAGCCATCACCAGATCGACCAAATCGAGCGAATCTGCTCCGAGGTCGTCTATGAGCTTGCTGGTCTCTTTGATCTGTTCCTCTTTGACTCCGAGTTTGTCGGAGAGTATGCTTGTAACCTTCGCAAAAACCTCTTTGCGATCCATTTCTTCAACCTCCCGATTCGTAGTAGTCTGCAGACATTATAGATTGGAACTGGGTTTGCGTCAAATGACATATTTTCTTTCTTTGTGTTTTTCAGATCGCGTCGGTGCTCGAACGAATCTGGTCGTTTCTTGGGAGGTTCTTTGA
>JAPYWY010000011.1 GCA_028276125.1 Pseudothermotoga sp. | reverse complement strand
TAGGTCTACAGCTTCGGTGTGAAGGAAGGCATGGTGGGCCTCGCGATCGACGAATACACGAGAAAAATACTGCCAGAGGACGTGGTTCAAAAGATCATAGACATACAGAACAAGGTGGCCAGCGGGGAAATAAAGGTGGAACCGTACAGACCTTGAGGTGAAAGGTTTTGCTCGTCGAGATGATCGATATATGCAAGGTTTATCCACCGAACGTGGTGGCACTCAAGCACGTCGACTTCTCGCTCGAACGTGGTGAGATACACGCACTCGTTGGAGAAAACGGTGCGGGGAAATCCACGCTCATGAAGATCCTTTCTGGTGTGGTCAAACCCTCGTTCGGTGAGATACGTGTGAACGGACAGAGGGTGCAGATCAACAGCCCAGTCGTGGCCGCACGGCTGGGCATAGGCATGGTCCACCAAGAACTCGCGTTGGTCGGTTCTTTGAGAGCGTACGAGAACGTGGTCCTCGGTTCGGAGCCATCTCGGTTCGGCCTCTTCCAACCACAGAAATCCTCGCAGATGGTCAAGGAACTCGCAGACAAATTCGGTTTGAAGATCGACGTGAACGCCATAACACAAGAACTCTCCATCGCGGGGCGTCAAAAGATAGAGATACTCAAGCAGCTCTACAGGAACGTGGACATCCTGATCTTGGATGAACCCACCGCGGCCCTCACACCCCAAGAGAGCGAGGAACTCTTCGACGAAATGTTCAAGCTCAGAGACAGAGGAAAGACGATCGTCTTCGTCAGCCACAAGCTTGACGAGGTGCTGAGGGTGTCCGACAGGATCACCGTCCTCAGGAGGGGTGAGAAGATCGCCACCGTCAAGAACGATGGAAACATCGACGCTGTCCGGCTCGCGGAGATGATGGTGGGTAAGACGATCCGGACCACTTCGGTGAAAAAACGTCGACCCGTGGGTCATCCCGTGTTGGTCGTGAAGGATCTAACATTGATCAGTAAGACCAGCGGGAAGAAACTTCTGGATGGTGTGAATCTCACTGTGCACGCAGGCGAGGTTGTGGGAATAGCTGGTGTGGAAGGAAACGGGCAGAAGGAACTGATCGAGGTCTTGATCGGCTTGAGAAAGCCGACCTCCGGCAGGATAGAGATCTCGGGCGAAGATGTGACGAGCTTCGGCCCGAGGCAGAGAAGGCCTCTCATGGCTTACGTGCCGCAGGACAGGAAGAACGTGGGTCTCGCGCTCAAAGCCACGATAATGGAGAATCTCATCATGACACACCACATGAATCCTCCGTTGAAGAAAAAATGGCTGCTCGACAGGAACGTTGCGAAGTCTTTCGCCACACAGTTGATAAGAGACTTCGAGATCGTTTGCAGGGGTCCCTTCGAAAGAGTGCAGAACCTTTCCGGTGGTAACCAACAGAAAGTGGTCGTTGCGAGAGAGGTATCTTTGAACAGACGGCTCATCGTGCTGGATCAGCCCACCAGGGGTCTCGACGTGGCTTCGACCCAGTACCTTCGAGATCAAATGATCGCACTCAGAGACTCTGATAAGGCCGTATTACTCGTGAGTGCAGATTTGGACGAGTTGATGGACCTTTCGGACAGGATCTACGTGATGCGCTCTGGCCACATCGTGGCCGAGCTGGATCCTCAAGTTGTCGACAAAACCGTTGTGGGTTACCACATGCTGGGGGTAAGCGCGTGAGTCTCGTGAGGCCCATCTCTCAAACGATCCTCGCGATAGCGTTCGCCTTCTTCGTCGCGTCGATCTTCATTCTTCTTCATCACAGTTCTCCGCTTGAAGTCTATGGAGCACTCTATCAGTACGGTTTGGGTTCTTGGTTCTCCTTCTCAAACACGTTGAATGCAGCCTTTCCACTCATCTTGACTGGTCTTTCAGCTTCCATCGCATTCATGTCTGGTGTCGTTAACCTCGGTCAACATGGTCAGTTCCTCTGGGGTGCTTTGGTGTGTGCGGTCCTGGGGGTGTATTTGAAGTTGCCGAGTTGGTTGGGTATTCCCGCGTTGGCAGTCCTCGGTGGACTCTCCGGCGCAGCGTGGGCAGGGCTTGCGGCGTTCTTCAAGAGAAAGTACAAGATGGACGAATTCATTTCCACGCTGATGCTGAACTTCTTGGCAGAATACATGACGCTTTATCTAGCGACGTATCCGTTCTTGGACCCGAAAGCTTACGTGCCATCGACAAGGTTGATAAGGCGTGAGTACTTCATGACGAACATCTTCGATGTCAACGTTGCTTTCTTCGTGGCCCTTTTCATGGTCTTCTTGTGCTGGTGGTTCGTGTGGAGGACCTGGCGAGGTTATGAAGCACGCATGATGGGTTACAACAAGCTCTTCGCCACCGTCGGTGGATGCGACGTGGAAACCGACACGACCTTGGTCTTGCTTCTGACCGGCTTTCTCTCAGGACTTGCGGGTGCTCTGTTGATACTCAACGGCACACAGCACAGGTTCACCAAGGGGATAGGTGCCAACTTCGGTTGGGACGGCGTTATGATCGCGATCATGGCGAACAACGGACTGTTCCAAACACTCTTCTACGCTCTCTTCATAGGCTTTCTGAAGAATGGGGCAGTGGGCATGGAGTTTGAGACGTCTGTGCCATCGGAGTTCGTCCTGTTCTTGCAATCGATAATTGTACTCACACTCGTCGGAACGCGCTCTGGGCTCGTCAGCCTCACCGACTGGCTCAGGGCAAAACGAGAGCTCGGTAAGTTGGTGAAGTAATATGGGTGCGATCGTTGCACAACTTCTCCATGCAGCGTTGAGCAGTGCAACGCCGATAGCTCTGGCAGCCTTCGGTGGCATGTTCAGCTACCACGCCAACGTTTTCAACATCGCGATGGAAGGCATGATGCTGATGGGTGCCTATTATGCCGTCTACGGTGCGTACAGGTTTGGACACTGGTTGTACGGCATGTTGTTCGCGCTGCTGAGTGGGCTCATTCTGGCAGGCATATTCTCATTGTTTGCGATCGTTCTGAAGGTCGACGAGTTCATAACCGGAATAGGCATAAACATGCTCGCTCTGGGTTGGACGACTTATTCTCTGAGGGCCACCTTCCAGGTCAAGGGTGCGTTCATTTCGCAGAGCATACCAGCGATACCCAAAATCAGATTTCCCGCGATCGAGAAAGTTCCTTTTCTTGGAGAAGTCTTGTCTTCACATCCCTTCCTCGTGTTCGTCGCGATAGCCTTTGCTTTCGTCTGCCATGTGGTTCTCTACCGAACCAAGTTCGGTTTGAGGCTGAGAGCCACCGGCGAAGAGCCGACCGCCGTCGCTTCCGTCGGTCTGAGCATCGGTAGACTCAAACTCTGGAGCGCAGTTCTCTGTGGGATCTTCTCCGCTTTGGCGGGCGTCTATCTCTCGCTCGGATACGTGACGCTGTTCTCGGAAAACATGTCCAACGGTCGTGGATGGATATCCCTTGCGATCATCATCTTGGTACGGGGCAGACCTATGTCGATCATGCTGATGTCTCTCGTCTTTGGACTATTGGAGAATTTGGGTATGTTGTTACAACGCTACGCCGTTCCACCCCAGTTCACGGCGATGCTACCCTACGCCGCCACACTCTTCGTGTTGTACAGTTATGCGAGGAGGTTGAAGAGTGCATGAAAGCTTGTCAGTACGAACATGAACTCAGAAAGAATGCAAAGATCGACTTGAACTGGCGATCCGAATGGGAATCGATGGGAGAATACGAGATCTTCCCCAAGGACTTGGTCTCAATGTTCTGGTCCAGCAGGGTTCCTGGTTCCGGAGCTCCTGAATGCCTCATCGCGGGTGCGATACAATCGGTGGAAAACATGGGAAGAGACGTATCGCGCGCGGAGAAGCTCTTCGAAGAAGGTCTGAAACACTTCGAGGAGGGAAAGCTCGAGGATCTCAGAACGACGACGGCCCTGATATTCGACGAGCTCGCCCGCGCACCGATCTTGAAAGATCATCCCTACCATTCTTTTGAAAGGCCTCTCAGTTGGAAAGATGTATCATCGCGGATCTGTCGCGAAAGCTTCGAAGTGGGAACTTCCAGTCTGTACGATTTTGTGCTTGGAGGATGGCTGGGACAGATCAGCGCCGCGAGCATGGGCACCAAATTCGAAGGTTTCCTCGGAAGAGAACTCGAATTCGTTGCAAGGGAGGATCTTCCAAACTACGTAGAAGAAGAGGGCGGTTACAACGACGATATAGTGTACGAAGTTGTGGCGCTGGAAGCTTTGTCCCGTTTGAAGAAACCATCTTCGAAGGGGATCAGTCTGTTCTGGCTGAAGCACATCCCGTTCGGTTGGAGCGCCGAGTACCTCGCACTGGAGAACCTCAAGAGGGGTATCTTTCCACCGAACAGTGGCAGATTCAGAAATCCCTTCCAAGAATGGATCGGCGCCCAAATGAGGTGCATGCTCTACGGTCTTATTTGCCCGGGGAAGCCTTACGAAGCCGCAAGGCTCGCACACACGGATTCAGTCATCTCTCACTCCGGTAACGGTGTTTACGGCGGAATGCACAGTGCGATTCTGACATCGCTCGCGTTCGTGTTCAAAGATCCGAGAAAACTCGTTCTGAAGTCTCTCGATTACCTTCCTGAGCGCAGCGAGTTTGCAGACGTTTTGAGAAGGACCATAGATTGGTGTAGAAGCTGCGATTCTTTCAGACAGGTGAGAGAACGCGTGGAAGAAGAGTTCAAAAACTATAACTGGATCCACGTTTACCCGAACGCTTGTTGTGTCGTGACGGCGCTCTGGTTCGGCGAGGCCGACTTCGAAAGAACCATGGAGATCGTGCTGAAAATGGGCTTCGACGTCGACTGCAACGCGGGAGAAGTTGGGACCGTCTTAGGTGTGATGTTTGGTTCGAATTCGATGCCGCATCGCTGGGTGGAACCTTTGAAGGGTAACGTGAAGACGTACATGAAAGGCTTCGAGAGAGTTTCAATAGAGCGCCTCACAGAGCTGACTCTGAAGCTTTCTGAGAAGCTTTCTTTTTGAGCTTTGAAATTTGCCTCTTGACATTCCACGCGAGTGATGCTTTATAATATCGTGACTCGAGATCGACGGGAGGGAGACAGCAGTGGACAAGGAGGAACTCATGGAAAGGATCAAGGAAATAATCGCTGACAAACTGGGTGTGGACATCGACGAGGTCACGGACGATGCAGACCTCATTGACGATCTCGACGCAGACTCTCTCGACCTCGTGGACTTGGCGATGGCGATCGAAGACGAGTTTGGCGTCACGATACCCGACGAAGAACTCGAGAAGATACGCACCGTCAGGGATGTCTTCAAAGAGTTGTACGAGAAGATAAGGCTGGCTGAAGAGGAAGAAGAAAGCGAAGAGGAAGAATGAACGTCGCTGGCTCTGTCCAGCGACGTGTTTTTCATTTCTCGATCTTTATGACGAGCGCGTCACCTTCTATCGTTTCATCCACCACGATGAACGTTTCGTAGGCTTTCGTGGCAATGTCGGCCACGAATCCTTCTTTCAGAAAGACCACGGTCGACAAACCTATCAAGTGTGTTTGACCAAAGGCGCGATGAACGCTGAAAGTTCCACAGTTCAATCTCTCAAAGTTCCTATGTATCAACGCCTCGATTCGAAAATCCTTGACCGCCATCGACGCTTTCTCGATGTGAGTTTCTCTCTTCCTACCCCAATCGTAGATCCTATAAGTCAAATCGGAGGCTTGTTGGATCTCAACGACAACGCTGTCGGGTCCAAGCGTGTGTATCAACCCTGCTGGAACGAAAAAGAGATCGCCGACATTCATCTCCAGATAGACCAAATGTTCAGAGATTTGTGAAGGTTCCAAACAGTCTTTCAAGATGGTACCGTTCGGGACCACCGCGATCTTGCCAGGTTCAACGAAGTACCAACACTCTGTTTTACCCCAAGGTTCGTTCTCAACTGCTCGCGCAATTGTATCGTCCGGATGCACCTGTATCGAGAGCCACTGCGCGGGCGAAACGAGTTTGATCAACAGTGGAAAGCGAGAAAAATCCATGCCGAAGTCGTTCATCAACTTCTTCAAGCTCACTCTTTCTTGATCCACCACGTTCGTCACGAACGGTTCCAGATCAGATAAGAGCCACACTTCACCTATGGGTGGCGAACTCTCAACCTTGAACAATTCGTTCAGCTTCGGATTACCCCAGACCATGGGTCTGAAGCGAGGTTCAAACTTCAGAACCACCGGAATAACCTCCAATTCTCACCTGTTCGTTTTCGATGACTATCAAAACTTTCTGAAGAGCTTTATCGTTGTAGTACCTCTTGTCAAAGATGCTGATCTCCACACCGGGATGTAAAACTCGCCTCGCGATAACTTTGGCGAACGTGTATTTCTCCCTGATACGCTTTTGGATCTCTTCGAGTTCCCTTTCCGCCACCTCTACGTTGTTTCTCAGATTTATCATGCTCTGGCCGACTTTTCTGAAGAGCTCCACCTTGTCTGGGGGAAGCCTGCCTTGGTTTCTGTCCATGATTTCTTTGAGCGTTTTATAAACTGCGACGAGCTTGTTCAGATTCTCTCTGTCGAGCTCGAGCTGAGCCTTCAACACCTTCATTCTTTCTCTCTCTTCCGGCTCCATTCCGACCTCTATGTGAGTGCCTACACCCAGTTCAGAACCGATCTCTTCAGCTTCCACATAGGAGCCTGCCGAAATAGTTCCGCCCACGATTACGCCTTTGTTCCCCTTGGCAACAACCTTTTCCCCGGCTTTTATCTGCGAGTTCGTGATGGGACCATCTATGATAACGGCTTTTCCAGCCTCCACTATTGCGTTCTCTACAAACTTTGCCCGAACCTCCTCCTTTGCCTTGACGATGCCCTTCTCTCTGCCCTTTATGCCCAAGGCCGAGACACTGCCCTCGAAGGAGACCACGGTGGCTGCTTCTATGACACCGCCAACGACGACGTCACCTTTCGCTTTCACGGTGAAACCGGGTTTCACATCGCCTTTTATCTGTACTTCACCCGGAAAATCGATGTTTCCGGTGGAATAATCCACATCACCCTGAACGTTCAAAACTTCGTTGACGTCAATCGTGCCATCTGCCGCTGCGATCAGGATGCCATCCACTGCGGCAACGACCTTCTTTCCATCTTCGACCAACCTCACGTTCCTTCCAAGCTTCAACTGAGGAGGCTTTCCAGGCTTGGGCTTCAGGACCCTGCCGAGCACGTTCCATCCCTCTTCTCCCTCAGTTGGTGGGATGATCTCAGCCACGGTCTGACCAGTCCTCACGATCGTTCTCATACGTGAAGGAAGTTCCCTCAGGTCGATCTTCCCTCTGTCGGCAACACTCTGTCCACCCTCGGTCTGCTCCGATCTGATGATCACAACCTGGCCGTCTTTCCCATCCACAGGCTTTTTCCCGACGGCGACGAGCACGGGCTTGTCGAAGATTTTCGACTTCACGATGTTCTCAATCGCGTCTTCCATGATGCCGTAGACAACACCGTGAGATTTGAGTTGAGAGAGCAGATCTTCTTTGCTGATTTCCTCGTTCGCTTCCGCCGACACAATCATGTGAGCCTCCATGGCATCCTGAGAAACCTTCACTTGTACCTTCATCGGCCCTATCCCTCTTTCCATCCTGCTTCAAGGAGGAATCTTTCCAGGTCCCTCAGTGACCTCTCCGCCGCCTTCTGTCTGTCCTTGCTGTCCTTCAACAGACCGTAGTTTGCGTACATGGGTTGGAGCTGGTCCGTGATACCGTTACAAACATAATCGAAGAGCGAACCCATCATCGTTGTCGTCGGAAGTTTGAGCAGGCTCTGTCCTCTCAGATACCTGAAAACGTTCAGCGCCACATACAGCCCGCTCGCCGCTGATTCCATGTATCCCTCCACGCCCACTATCTGGCCAGCAAAGAAAATCTTCTCTGTTCCCTTCAATCGAAAGTAGCAGTCCAAGACCTTCCTCGAATTCACATAAAAGTTTCTGTGCATCACGCCGTACCTGAGGATCTCGGCGTTCTCCAGGCCGGCAATGAGTCTTATCACTCGTTTCTGTTCTGGCCATTTCAACCTCGTTTGGAAACCCACTATATTGTACATCGTACCCTCGAGGTTTTCCTTTCTCAGCTGTACGACCGCGTAAGGTTGTCTGTTTGTTCTCGGATCTATCAAACCTACGGGTCTCAGAGGTCCAAAGAGCAGAGACATCTTTCCAGACCTCGCGATCTCCTCTATCGGCTTGCATCGTTCGAAGAGCAAATGACTGTCGAAGCCCTCCATGGGCAGGACTTCGGCATTCACAAGGGCTTCGTAGAACCTGTCGTACTGCTCTTCGTCCATTGGACAGTTGATGTAATCGTTCGTTCCCACACCGTAGCGGTCAGCAAAGAAGACTTTGGAATAGTCGATACTGTCTGCGGCGATTATGGGAGCCACCGCGTCGAAAAAGTACAGAGCGTCTCCAAGTTTTCCAATCAACCAATTCGCGAGCGGTTCGCTCGTGGCTGGGCCTGTCGCGATCACCCACACGTTACCATCGTCCGGAATCTCACTGACCTCTTCCACCGTCAGTCTAACTCCGCTCCTCAAGACTTCTTCAGTCACCCTCGCGGAAAATCTTTCCCGATCCACTGCCAACGCTTTACCAGCGGGTACTCGGCACTCTCTCGCGATCTTCAAAATCAAGGAACCGAACAGTTCCATTTCGCGTTTCAACAAACCCGATGCGTTGTCAAGTTCTTCCGATTTGAGTGAGTTGCTGCACACGAGTTCGGCGAAGAAGCCCGTTCTGTGCACCGACGTCATTTTTGCTGGTCTCATCTCGTGCAGGACCACTTCGATGCCCCTCACTGCGAGCTGATAGGCTATTTCCGAACCAGCGAGTCCCGCGCCAACGACATGTACCTTCAACAGACTCGACCTCTCAACTTCTTTTTCAACACCAGCAAGTTACCCCGACACACGTTCGAGAACTCAACGGAGTCGAACACCCTATGAATTATGTAGAGACCGAATCCTCCCTCACGCTCCGGATCCGGTGGCTTGGGTTGCAACAGTTTGGGATCGACGTGATCACCGTAGTCCCTGATGAAGACTTCCACTTTCTGGCCATCATAGAAAATCGAGAGCTTGATGGGCTTGGTCTGGTCGTTGCTGTACGTGTGCCTTATGACGTTCGTCAAAGCTTCGTTGATAGCGATCTCCATATCCCAGACATCTTCTTCGGCAACGCCGCGTTGCGTTAAAAAACTCTTCACCATGTTACGCACCATTCTCGTGTTCAAAGGATTCGAGTTGAACACGGCAACGAACCAATCTTTCATCTTTTCTCACCTTGCCTCCCACTTGCAAGACCTCGAGCGTAAGCATGACACTCCAATCCTACGTCGAACCTCAGCAGGTACTTATCCTCGAGGTCTCTCTGCAGTCGAAAAGCCTCGCTCGGTGAAACGTTCAGCCTTTTCGCAAAACTCTGCAAATCGCAGGAGATCAACCTGTGAACGATGGTTTCCAAGTCAGAGTCGTCTATCTTGACGTTCAGTTCGTATTCGAACAGCCTTTCGTAAAAGAATGTCCCTTCGCCCACCACATATCTGTCGAGCAACAGAGCTTGACGAATCGCTTCCTTTGGATCTTCGCAGGCATTCGAGACGGACAGTTTCACGTTCGAGAGCGTTGGTAACAAGATCGTTGAGAAAACGTACAGATCGTGTTCTCCAACGTTCAGTGTGCCGATCGTCACCGAGCTCAACCTTTCTCTGGCCGCATAGCGCTGTGTGAAATCCTTGGCATGAAGCAGACCCACGTACCTTTTGCCACGCCACGCGTCGATCTGTTTGGCGAGCCCTTCAACGATGGCGGGCCAACGTCTCTCGCTCAGCAACAGCTGATCCACGAAACAGCGCACAGCATCGTTGAGAGGCTCATCCTTCGGCACCCCGAGCACCAACCTTCCCGCGACGGTCTCGATGGGCGTCAAGAGGATGTCGAGGCCGTATGATCGAACTGAGACCGCCGTGTTGGATTGTAGGACCAGCCGAACGTAGTCAACAAGCTCGTTGCCAATTCCGATATCATCTTTGATGATCCCCTCAGCGTTGGCAAGCACGCAACGCATCCTTTTCCTCCCTCTCGTGTAACGATCTCAAACAGCCACAGTAATTCTGCCGATAAAGCCCAAGGTCTCTGCTCAGTTCAACGCTCCTGAGAAAACCATCCTTTTTCTTGAAATCGCTGGACATGTAAAGGACCCCGAACTGCTTTTCCAGCTCCGCTCCTATGGTGTTTATGAACTTTGCGTTCTTCTTCGGGCTCGTGGTCAACGTCGTGGCGAAAACTCCGTATCCCATATCGCGCGCGAAACGGGCGGTCACGATCAACCGATGTTTTATGCACTCTTCACAGCGTTTCGATCCTTCTCCGAGGTCCACAAAATCTGCGATGGACCTCTGCCATTCTTCTTTGCCTTTGTCCAAAACAATGAGTTTCAAACCCCAGAGCTGCGACAGTTTCACCACGGCTTGCAAGCGCCTATCGAACTCTTCCTCGGGCTCGATGTTGGGATTGTAGAAGAAAAATATTGGTTCAATCTTCGCCATCCTCAATCGCTCCACGGCCACCGTGGCATCCGGTGCACAACAGACGTGCAAAAGCATCAGAATCTCCTCTCGCTGTCGATCAGAATTGTCACAGGGCCATCGTTGATCGATTCGATCTCCATGTGCGCTCCGAAGATTCCTTTTTCAACTTTCCTCACTTGCCCTCGCATTTTTTCAATGAACAGTTCGTAAAACTTTTCACCCATCTCCAATGGAGCAGCTTCGTCAAAAGAAGGACGCCTCCCTCGTCTGCAGTCCCCATAGAGGGTGAACTGGGATATCACCAGCAGTTCGCCGTTCACCTGCAAGAGGCTCAGGTTCATCTTGCCATTCTCATCTTCGAACACCCTCAAATTGGCGATCTTTTCGCACATCCAATCCACATCTTTTTCTGTATCGTTCCTGCCCACACCCAGGTAGACCAACAAACCTTTTTCAATACGACCCACCACTTCTTCACCAACGGTCACACTCGCCCTGTGGACTCTTTGTACGACGGCCCTCAAGAGCTCCTCCCCCTCTCGACACGCACGACGGCGGAATTGTTTTCCAAGATTTTTTTCGCTTCATCGAGTTGTTTTGTGTCACTCACCATCACAGTCAGTGAAGCGACGGAGTAGTTCCATCTCGTCGACACGAGTTCTGCCCTCACGACGTTCGCACCCTTGCTCTCCAAAGATTGAACGAGCTTTCCGATCTCCGCCTTGTCTCTGAACTCCACTCTGAGCGTGGTTTGGTACCGATTTTGAGTCTGTCCGTTCCAACGCGCACTGAAGACTTTTTCTGGATCCACGTTCCTCACGTTCTTACAGTCCGACGTGTGGATCGTGATGCCCCTCCTGCTCACAACACCGACGATTTCATCCCCGGGAACCGGCCCGCAACACTTCGCCAGGTGGATCTCTATGTTCTTCAGGCCATCGATCTCGACATCCACGCCGATCTTAGCCTTGCTTCTGGCACGTTTTGAGACCTTCTGCTCGCTCTCTCCTGCCAAGGGGCTGAGGACCTTCACGAGTTCTTTCGGACCTATAGTGCCCTCACCGATCCTGCTGAAGAACTCCGTTTCATCTATGCCTTGAGACTGAAGATACTTCTTCATCTCGGGTGTTTTCAAAATCTCTTCGACGGGTTTTGCGAACTGCTTACTGACCCTCCTCAACACGTCCTTGCCCCTCTCGATGAGCTCGTTTTGAAGCTGCTCTCTGAAGAACTTTCTTATCTTGGCTTTCGTGCGAGGTGACTTTGCATACTTCAACCAGTCCAAGCTGGGCCTGCCCGACTTATTCACGATGATTTCGACGATGTCTCCATTCTTGAGTTCGTAGTCTATGGGAACGAGTCGACCGTTCACCTTGGCCCCACCGAACTTGTGACCGATCTCCGTGTGAACCGCGTAAGCGAAATCAATCGGTGTTGCTCCGCGCGGCAGATGTTTCACTTCTCCCTTCGGTGTAAAAACGAACACTTCGTCTATCTCGAGTTCCTTCTTCAGCTCTTCCAGACCCGTGAGATTCTTGGTGAACTCTTTCTTCCACTCGAGCAGCTGCGTGACCCACTTTTGCATGGCCTTGACGTTGATTTGCTCTTTGTAGATCCAGTGCGCTATGAGACCATACTCTGCCTCGGCATGCATTTCCCAATCTCTTATCTGCACTTCCAAAGGTTCGCCGTAGCCAGTGATGACCGTGGTGTGCAAGGACCTGTAGCCGTTCGACTTGGGTGCCGCGATATAATCCTTGATCCTACCTGGAAGCGGTTTCCAAAGGCTGTGCACTATACCGAGCACGCTGTAGCAAGTCGCCACATCGTTCACGATAGCCCTGATCCCAAAGAGATCGTAGATTTCGTCGAATTCCTTACCCTTCTGGCTCAACTTCTGCCATATGCTGTAGTAGTGTTTGAACCTTCCCTCGACCTGGGCCTCGATACCGCTCTGCTGCAAAGTTTCTTTCAGCGTCTTCACGTACTCGTTTATCCTCTGTTCCCTTTCCTTCCTCTTCTCGGCCACGAGCATCTTGATCCTGTTGTACTCGTTCCTGTACAGGGTTTTGAAGGACAAGTCCTCCAGTTCCCACTTGATCGTGTATATGCCCAATTTGTGTGCAATGGGGGCGTAGATTTCCAACGTTTCCCTCGCTTTGTAAATCCTCTTCTGCTCGTCCTTCACGAAGTCGATGGTTCTCATGTTGTGGAGTCTGTCGGCGAGTTTCACCACGATGACTCTGATATCCTCGGCCATGGCGAAGAGCATCTTCTGGATCGTTTCGAGCTTGAGGATCGAGTCCGCTGAATCCACCGGTGCGTTGATCCTGCTCACTTTCGTGACGCCATCCACTATCCGTGCTACCTGCTTTCCGAACTGCTTCTCGATGTCCTCGAGCTTCACTCGTCCCTGACTGTCTTCGACGGCATCGTGGAGTATAGCTGCGATCAACGTTTCAATGTCAACGTTCATCGAGGCGAGGATCTTGCACACCTCCACGGGATGGCTCAGGAAAGGCTCTCCGGATTCCCTGAACATTCCCTCGTGTGCATAAGAGGCCAACTTGTACGCTTTGGCCAACTTTTCTTTGTCTTCCTCGGTGAAATTCCTCGCCGAGAGTTTCAATATATCAAAAACAATTCTGGCTTCATCGCTCATCCTCTTCGCCTCTTTCTTCCCTCCTGCCAGCCTTCAGGAAAAACGCGAGGGCAGCCACGTCGGACGGAGTGATGCCCGGTATCCTGCATGCCTGTAACAAGGTCTTCGGCCTTTCGCGTGACAGCTTTTCTCGCGCTTCGTATGAGAGGTTGACCACTTTCGAGTAGTCAAGGTCCTGTGGGATCCTCACTTCATCGAGGTTCTTCAACATCTCGGCTTCTTTCACCATCTTCTCTATGTAGTCTTCGTACTTCGCAGAGAGTTCAACCTGCTCGATCACTTCCGGATCTTCTATCGGATATGGATCGAGCACCTTGATCCTTTCGTAGCTGACATTTTGTCGCTTCATCAACGTGAACAAAGACGATGGCTGACGCAGAGGTTGTGTGCCAATCTGGACCAACAACTCGTTCACCTGGTTGGTCGGTGTTACGATGGCTCCTTTCAATCTTTTGACTTGTTTTTCGATCTCCTGTTTGAGCCAGAGCACCTTTTCGTAGAACCACTTGGGCACCAGACCCACGCGATAACCTTTCTCCGCCAATCTCAAATGCGCATTGTCGTGCCTGAGCAACAACCTGTACTCTGCACGGGACGTCAACAACCTGTAAGGTTCGTCCACGCCTTTCGTCACAAGATCATCTATCATCACGCCTATGTACGCTTCCGATCTGTCCACGTATACGGGTTCTTCGCCCCTGAGCTTCTGTACGGCGTTCATGGCCGCGATCATCCCTTGACCTGCAGCCTCTTCGTATCCGCTCGTGCCGTTGATCTGTCCCGCGAAGAACAGACCCTCCACGATCTTGCTCTCCAGAGTGTGGTAAAGTTGCGTGGGATCTATGTAATCGTACTCGATCGCGTACGCGGGCCTCACAACGTGTACATTTTCAAGCCCAGGTATGGTCCTTATCATGTCGAGTTGTGCCTGATAGGGCAAGCTCGTGCTCAGACCGTTCAAATAGTACTCGTCGGTGTCCCTTCCTTCGGGTTCGACAAAGATCTGGTGCGAGTCCTTTTCGGGAAACTTCACAACTTTGTCTTCTATAGACGGACAGTACCTTGGGCCCTTCCCTGAGATGAGTTTGATCTCACCGTACAACGGTGAGAAGGCGAGATTCTCTTGAATGACTTTCTTCGTCCTCTCATTCGTGTAGGTGAGCCAGCAGGGATAATCCTTTGTGAGAACCCTCGGCTCGCTGAAATGGGAGAAACACAGTGGCTCGTCAGCAGTGTCCTGACGCTTCATTTTGCTGAAGTCGATCGTCTTGCCGAGAACCCGCGCGGGGGTACCCGTTTTGAACCTTCCGATTCTAAAGCCGAGTCTCATCAAAGCCTCCGAGAGTCCCTTGGCTGGAAAATCTCCGAGTCTGCCGGCTTCGAAAGTTTGTCGACCTATGAAAATCTTGCCATTCAAAAAAGTTCCTGTCGTCAGTATGACCGCACGTGCCTCGTAAACTATGCCGAGCTTGTCCACGACCGCTCTTATGTGACTGCCTTCGACGATGAGATCGCACACCTCCGCCTGTTTCAAATACAGCTTCTCGGTTTGTTCTAACGTC
>JAPYWY010000234.1 GCA_028276125.1 Pseudothermotoga sp. | reverse complement strand
GACGACACCGCAAAGTCCACTCAACAAACCGAAATAGAGCAGGATCAAGCCTGTGTTTATGAGAAAATCGATGCCCGAGAACAAACGGTTCAGCTCTTCAATGATGTGAACGGGAAAGTCGAACCTTTCGCTGTAGAAATCCTTCACCCTGGACACGTCTTTGTCGTCGATCTTGGCGAGCAGGACGGGAACGAGCCTGACGTTTTTGGGAGCACTGTTGATCGATGCCACGTATCTTGCTGGGATCATCACCTGTCGAACGTCGAAGCTCTCAACCACACGAAAGGTGATCTCCTCCGAAGCACCAAGCCCGAACAGCGGCTTGATCCTACCGCTCAGTTGCTCGGGCACAGCTTGTTTCCCGATAAAACCAACGATCAGCGTGCCCGGCTCCAACAGGGCCTTTCTCCAGTTATCGTTCTTCAGGGCTTTGACGACCGCGTTTCGGACGAAGTTATCATCAACAAAGAAAATGGGCTCGTTGTTGAACTGTGCCATGTAGATCCTTGCGTAGAATTTGATCCCTTCGGCAATTTCGACCTCACTTCTCGAGAAGAGCAGCTTCAAGGGATTCTGCATCACCATGAAGTTGTAACCGAAGATGCCCGTTTCGAGCTGTTCTTTCGCGAAGCGCCGCACGTTGTAGGGAACGACCAAAGTCAGGATCACCACGAAGACGATCAGGCTGAACATCAGCGCGATGATGAAGCTGTTTTTCTTGTTCCTTTGCACATACGAGAGAGCTATGAAGGTCGAGAGAGAGTTCTCGGAGATGGACCTTGAAAAGATCTTCCTAAGGGGCCTTAGGATCGAGAACAACAGAAGCCAACTCGCCGAAAAGAACGCCGCGCCCCTTTGGAGGACGTCCCAACTCGTGAGCTCGCTCGAACGAAAATACAACAGATAGACGAAAAGTCCTATTCCGAGTAAGATCGCAAGATAGGAGGATGGAAAGATCAACATGACACCGACTACGGCGAGCAAGAGCAGTGCGATAGAAAATTTCGGATAAAAGAACATCAAAAGGATCGAGAGCCCAATCATGACCAATCCGATGTATCTGAGTTTCGATCCTTTGAAAGAAAACTCTCCCTCTTCCTCGAAGCGAAGCAATCGAACTGCTGGACCCGAGACGATCTTTCTGGCCTTCAGAACAAATATCATCAAGGGCATCGCTAATCCGCCGAGAACACCAGCCAAGATCGACGAGAATGACACTCGTAGCTCCAGCCTCGACAGCCAGAGCGTACCACTCATCACAACGCTTGAAAAACTCTTCAACCTCTCGAGAAGAAATTGAGCCAACAACATCCCGACGCCCGCGCCGAACAATCCAGAGACAAGCAAATAGGCAACCCCCTCCAAAACCGAGAGCGCAAAGACGTGGACCGACTTGAAGCCTAAGATTCGCAGGGTGACGAGCATCGTGTTGCGTTCTTCCAAAAAGCTCTGCACGAAGAGATAGACCAAGATCAGAGAGGCAAGTATCGAAAAACCACCGAAGGCAATTGTCAAATAACCGAGGGCCTTGTTGACAGGCGAATTCAGAAGCCTCGATTTCATGGCCACAGCGAAGACTCTAACCTGCTGTCTCAAATTGTTGACGAAAGCTTCGTGCTCTTCAATCTTTCCGCCTATGTGAAGGTACAGACGCGTTGGAAAACCCACGACCCCAGTCAGTTCATCCAAGTTCATGAAGATGACCCCGGGCAGCTGAAGATGATCTCCTCTGAAGTTGAGAAAACCTTCCTCACCTATCACAACTACTTTGAACTCTCTGGCTTGACCCGTCATATTGATCGAAACCGTGTCATTTTGCTCGATGTTCAAAGCTTCAGCGAGGTCCTTTGAAACTATCACGCTCTGTGGAGGAATGTTGATCTCTTTCCCCACGAAATTACCGAGATCCTCAGAACTCACACCTATGGCGAGACAGTCGATCGTTTTTTCGTTGTGTTTCAGCCGAACGAGCGATTCTGAAACTGGGAGGATTGCTAAAACATCCCTTCTTTCTTTGACCGAATCTACGACGTCTGGATCGAGCGCCATCCTCACGAAGATGTTGTTCCTCGGATTTTCCACGTACACATCTGCAGGTCCGAAATTTTCTTTCAAGCTCCTGTTGATCCAATTCGCGACGGTGTCGTTCAAAGACAGTCCACCCACCAACAACATCGCCGGGATGCTCATACCGACTATCAGCACGAAAGTTGATCTGAAGCGCATCAAGAAATTTCTCAGCGCTATAGTGACGATGGTCTTGAACACTCAGGAATCACCTCGATCCTGTCGATACAATTCTACTCCTTTGTCCACAGGAGGGCCTGCAGAACGATCCAAAATTACGGAGTGTTCTTGCGAAGGTGTTCCAGAGAGAAAGTGACGTTTCACAGATACGATGTCTGGAGGGTAATTTCATACGAAGAGCTCGTGTTGATCCAACAAATTTTGGGGTTATAAACTGCGGAGGGGGGATAATGGATGAGGGGCATGCTGGTTTTTCATCACCGCAGTAATGGTCGTACTCTTTTCCAGCTGTAGTGCAATCTTACCCACTGGTTCCAAACCAGAGGACCTCGCAAAGGGCTTGGCGGACAAGATCATGGAGTTGATCCAATCAGGACCCACAGATGACGTCTTTTTTGAACTCATCTATGTGCCGAGTGAAGACCGTTCAAACCTTGAAGTACAGTATCAGGTCGTATCATTGTTTCGGCTTTCTGGGCTAATGTTCGTTAACCCGCCCACACCGACGTCGATCAGCGTGGCTGGGGTGAGTAAGATCGAAACGAAGCTGATACCTTGGATCATCGATGAAAAACCAAGCTTCGTTAAGGACGTCTATTCGGTCACGTACGTGTGTACGAGAAACGCTTCAACGACGGTGGTCAACTTTCCGATGATAACTGTGGAAAACGAAAACAAAGGCTATTTCTTCACAGTTTACGTCAGAGAAACAGGTGGCGGAACTCAGGTGGCTTGGTATCCGAGTCCTTTAATCGTAGGCCCTTGATGAGCGACAGGACAGTAGGGCATTCATCTTGAAAAGGAAACGGTCCCGTGTGGGACCGCTTTATGTTTCATTCCTTCGTTCATCAATGGCAAATTTCTCGTGCAACAACGAGAGCATCGAGATTGACAAGAGAAATTCGAAGCTTTTAACCAGACGCTGTTTTCGCCAATCAGTCTCACTTCCCGAACTCGATCACCTCGTAGTTCGTGTAGCCATGTTTTTC
>JAPYWY010000233.1 GCA_028276125.1 Pseudothermotoga sp. | reverse complement strand
CTTTTGCCAAAGATAAGACGTGATTGATTAGTTGGTGCAAAAGTTCAAGAGCTTCGTCAGATATCGCAAGTCGGCTCTACGAAAAGATCGAACGCAAAGAGCTTAACACAGAGTACTCACCTGTAGTACGATCTGTTGGGAGGTTGCGTTGTCCTTCGATGAACTTTCTGAAGCTTTGGCGTACGGATGTGAGAAGACTCACAAAAGAAGATTATCGTTGGAACTTCATTGTGAATTCTATCGACAATGCCTTCTTCAGCGTTGGTATGACCTTTGGCTCCGTCTTCACTATGTTTCCCGTCTTTGCCAAGAATCTCGGGGCATCGAACGTTGAGCTGGGATTGATTTCAGCGATAACGAACTTGGGTTGGGGCATACCGGCGATCTGGGGCGCCAAGTACGCAGAAAGGTCATCCAAAAAGTTGAGTCTCGTTCTCAAGGTGACGATGCTGGAGAGGGTTCCGTACTTGTTCATAGGACTCATCGCGCTGTACTTGGTTGGTATTTCTCCCAAGCTTGCGCTCTATCTTTCAATCGCAATGATGGGTATCGCCATCTTTGCCATGGGTTTTCTGGGTCCACCTTGGATGAGCATGATAGAGAAAGTCATAGACTCACGCAGGAGGGGAACGTACTTCGCCATGGGAAGCGGTCTTGGGGCGATCATGGGTATAGGTGGATCGTTCATCGCGAGGAATTTGCTCGCAAACCACCCGTTCCCAAAGAATTTTGCCTATGTGTTCTTCACGGGTTTCATCTTCTTCATGCTGTCGCTACTTTTCTTATCGCTCACCAGAGAGGTGCCAGACGAGCGTGTTTATGACGATGAACCCGTTCTCAATTACATCCGAAACATGAAGCGCGTGTTCAAGGACAAGAACTTCAGACACTTTCTCGTAGAGAGGATCATCAGTAGTTTCATGTTCAGTTCTGGCGGCTTCGTCACAGTGTATCTCCTCAAGAAACTCTCCCTTCCCGACGATTCGGCTGCGATCTTCACCGCGGTTGTTCTCGCCTCGCAAGGTGTTTCATCTTTTCTCTTTGGACCATTGGGCGACAGATGGGGGCACAAGTTGAATTTGCTCGTGAGCAAAGTTTGTTATGTCTCAGCGATCCTTGCTGCTTTGTTCTGTAAGAGCGCGGAGCAAGCCTACGTTGTTTATGTGCTCACGGGCGTAGTGAACACGACGGGCATGGTTGGGAGCATGGCGATCACGCTGGATATGACTTCAGGAAAACGCAAAGAACTCTACATGGGCTCATTGTATTTTCTGACAGCACCTTTCTCCTTTGTTGCCCCACTCATCTGTGGAAAAATGATCGACGTTCTTGGATATGCGATCCCTTTCTTCTTGACAAGTGTGATCGGACTGCTCAATCTGATCTACTTGTGGAGGTTCGTTGTGGATCCAAGGGTCAAAAGATAGTGTAAGCAACATACAAGGACTCGAGAACCATCAACAAGCTTTCGAGGGCAAGCAAGATCCTTAAATTCATCGTTCGTGATCTTTCATCTTTTGCTCCAAGACTTTCAAAGCTTCTCTCAGTCTGTCGAGCTGGTCCATCTTGCACACCAAGATACCGTTCTCGTTCTCCACTATGATTGTGTCGCTCACACCTATCACAACAATGGGTTTGCTCGTTTTAACGAAGAGGTTTTCTGTGTTCATGACTACGGTGTGCTGTGAGTTCTTCACACCGAGGTCCTTGAGTGAATTGAAGTTGCCCACGTCCGACCAGACGAATTCAGCTTTCACCATGACGATCCTGTCTGCCTTCTCCATGAGCGCATAGTCTATGCTTATCGATGGAACTTCTCGATAGATCTGTTCCAAGTCTCTTTTCTTCAAGAACGGTTCGATCACCTGAGGGGCGTGCTTCTTCATCTGTTCGATGAAATATCCGACCTTGTACATGAACATACCACTGTTCCAAAAGTAGTTTCCTTTCTCCAAGTAAGACAGAGCCGTCTGATGATCAGGCTTTTCGTGGAACTTGTTCACTTCGAAGACGTACTCATCGATTCTTTCTCCTGCCTCGATGTACCCATAAGCCGTTTCGGCTCGGGAAGGAACTATACCGAAGGTGATGATCGCTTCATGCTCCTGCAAAGTCTTTTGGCCAAGTTGGACGTAACGCCAGAAATCTTCAACGTTTGGGACGTAGTGATCCGCCGGAACAATGAAGATCGTTTCACTTGGATCAAAGTTCAACGTGGCATAGGTGCACGCGGGTGCGGTGTTTTTCTTCAGTGGCTCGAGAAGGATGTTTTCCGTGGGAACCTCCGGTACATCCACGCGAGTGAGTTCTGCGTAAGCTCTGTTGGTAACGATGTAGATGTCTTTCGGATCAAGCTTTGCCGAGATCCTTTCGAAAGTTTCCCTCAACAAAGTTTTTTCGGAAAAGAGTCTCAAAAACTGTTTTGGCGTTTCTCGTGTTGAAATCGGCCAAAAGCGCTCCCCACTACCACCAGCCAAGATTACACACTTCATCAGCGTGCACCTCTCCTGAAGACGACTGCTTCCAATGTTTTGAGTATCACGCTCAAGTCCAGCAAGATCGAGTGGTTCTTGACGTAGTACAGATCGTACTCCAACTTCGTTCTGTACTCTTCCAACGTCGTCGTGTGTTGGTAGTTTATCTGTGCCCAACCAGTCAAGCCAGGTTTGAGCTTGAGTCTGTAGTGATAGTAAGGAATCCTGTTCACGTACTGCAGATGATACTCTACCATCTCCGGCCTCGGACCAACAACGCTCATGTCGCCCTTCAGCACCAGCCAGAACTGTGGTAACTCATCGAGTCTGTACTTTCGAATGAACTTTCCTATTTTCAGCACTCTCTGCTCGATGTTCTTGTTTGGATTCTGTGGATCAAAACCCTTTTGCTTCAACGAACGCAACTTTACGAACTCGAATTCTTTGCCATCCTTCCCAACACGTCTTTGCCTGTAAAAGATCGGTCGTCCATCTTCCAAGAAGATAAATATCGCAATGATCAGAACAATGGGAGAGGTGATGACGAGCGCCAAAATGGCTAAGATCACATCCAAGATCCTCTTGTAGGAGTTCTCCACGATAGAGTTGAACGAAGTTTCGTAATAGGCTTTGAATTTCTCTACGAGTTTTAAAGGAATCCTCTTCAACACAGTCTCCGCGATGTGCGGAAGAAAGATCACCTTGTTGCAGTTCAGTCTTCTGAGTTCTGGCTGAAGTGTTTCGTAGAGAGAATAGTCTGAAACAACGATGCCGGCAATCCCATCCCTTAGTTTCTTCACTTGATCCTTGCTCTCGATGAA
>JAPYWY010000232.1 GCA_028276125.1 Pseudothermotoga sp. | reverse complement strand
TGAAACTTGAAACTGCCGAGAGAGTCTAAGACAACAAATTTAACGAGGACGAGCAGGGTCGATACGCCGATCCCAAAGACAAAATCATATGCACCCTACAGATGCATAAGATACAAAAACTTCGGCCAAGCGCGAGACACTAAAAATGAGCCGTTCGCTTATTGGTCAAACAACGAGCGATCGTGCAACAAGCAAAACTTCAACTGAAGGTCTTCTGCTGTCACTGTCTGGCTACAACGTACGTTTGTTTCACTTCAACTTCTCGAGCTCTTCCTGTGCTGTCTTGACTGCGTTGAAGTGCGTTTGGACCAACAATGGATGCGGCTCCATCTCGATCACTTTTTGGAACATCTCTTTGGCCTTCTGCTTGTTGTTCGTCTTCACATAAAGATAACCCAGTTCAAGGTAGATGTTCGAATAGTTGGGCGTCAGGCTCGCCGCTTCGAAGAGCAGTTGCTCAGACTTTTTGTAGTCGTACAGTGGCCATGGGACATCTCTGTATCTCATGCCTGAGGCTATCAAAGCAAAGGTCTTGTAGAGTCTTTCTTTTTCATCGTTTTCGTTCAACAGCGATATCGCCTTGTTTATGTACTTGTCGAAATCACCGAGCATGAAAAGACTTTGAATGATCCCCTTGTACTGAGCGAGCCTTCCTATCGCTGCACCGGCGATGTAGTTTGCCCTGCCGTTCTCGCTGTTCAACTTCAGAGCAGCTTCGGCGTACTTTCTTGCTTGCTCCAAAGTTTTCTCCTTTTGTTCCTTCGCCACGCCCCAATCGCCGTACTCGAGATAGCAATCAGCAAGAATGGTGAGCAACTCGCTGCTCTGGTTGAGATCGCTCCGTGATTCGAGCGTTTGAATGATCTGTAACATCTTCTGTGGGTTTCGTTCCGAACGAGCTTGGAAGAAAAGTGCGTCGATCTCTTCAAAGGCTAAGATCAACGAGCCGAGGCAGACGAACACGAACAAGAAGAGCCGTTTCATCCTCACCCCTCCTCTTCATGGTTGTTTACAGCATTACTATACAACATCTATCGAGTGATTTGTTCACTGCAGGTTGCGAGGGATCGAAGGTCTGAAGGCCACGAATCAATGGTGTAAAATCAGTTTGGCCTGTGACTATCAACGTTAGCGATGGTTGCAAAACGTGGGGGTGAACTGGTGAAAGTCCTTTCTTTGGTTGGTGCAAGGCCACAGATCATAAAAGAAGCAGTGTTACATGAGCTGTTCAAGGTTCGAGGAGTTCAAGAGGTCTTGGTTCACTCGGGTCAACACTACGATTACAGCATGTCGGATGTGTTCTTCAAAGTTTTGAACATAAGAGAGCCGGATCATAATTTGAACGTTGGTTCAGGTAAGCACGGAGAGATGACGGGAAAGATCATGATCGAGTTTGAAAAGATCGTTGAGAAAGAAAGACCAGACATGATCGTCGTCTACGGAGACACGAACACCACCTTGGCCGGTGCGATAGCCGGAGCGAAGCTCAAAATACCCGTTGCACACGTCGAAGCAGGTGTGAGACAGCATCCCAAAGACATGCCGGAGGAGATAAATAGAGTCTTGACGGACCACGTTTCGAAGCTCTTGTTCTGTCCGAGTCAGTTGGCTGTGGAGAATCTCAAAAAAGAGGGAATAACGGATGGTGTGCACTTCGTTGGAGATGTCATGTTCGATCTGTACAAGAAGATGGAGAAACATTTCAAGTACGATTGTCTGGAGAGTCTAAATCTTGAGGAGAATAACTACTTGGTGCTGACGCTTCATAGGGATTTCAACGTGGATCGAAAAGAAGTCTTGGAGAAGATTCTGAGCGCGTTGGCGAAGGTGGCGGAGAAGTTCAAGGTGGTCTTCCCCATCCATCCCAGAACGAGGAACAGGGTGAGGGAGTTCGGCGTGCAAGATTATTTGAAGAATGTGATCGTGGTGGAGCCGTTGGATTATCTTAATCTGATGGGTCTCGTAAAGAAGTGTTGGAAGGTGATAACGGATAGTGGTGGATTACAAAAGGAAGCGTACTTCGCCGGTAAACGTGCCATCGTCTTGATGCCCGACACTGGTTGGAGAGAACTCGTCGAGGTGGGGTGGAACAAACTCGCGAGTGCGGACGAACTGTTGGAATTGATCTTGGAGGACGAAGAAGTGCCGTACCCGGTGAACCTCTACGGAGATGGCCATTCGGCGGAAAGGATCGTGGAGATAATTGCTTCGTTCAGGAGTTGAAATTCGAGGAAGATTTGAGTCTTTCTATTTCCGTTCTGATTCCGGGTTATGCAATTTCTTTTCGCCTTTTTCGCCGCTGGAGAACACGGTGAACACCTTTTGTGGGACTCTGGTGCTTGCTTGTAAGACAGTGGTTCCACTGCCAAGGAACGGGTCCAGAACGATGTCTTCGACGAAGCTGAACATCTTTATGAGCCTGCGTGGTAGTTCTTCCGGGAACATCGCTTCGTGGCCAACCTGCTTTTCGCCGTTGAACCTCCAATGTCCTTGAAAATACTCTTTCCGTTCTTCTTTGCTCAATTTCGACATTTCTTTGACTTCGTCAGGGACTTTTTCCTCCTTTCCAGGCTTTTTGAAAATGAGTGTGTATTCGTAGTCTCTCGATCATCCCGTTGGGAGGATATGGATAAGATCCCATGATTGTGGCACCGCCAGAGGAGTTCATCGTGGTTTTCTTCTGCCAGATTATGGCTCCCATGTAGTCAAAGCCTATCAGTTCGCACTGAAAGATCCCCTGGCATGCAGCGGAATGATCTTGTAGCAGATATTCGTGTAAGCTCTGCCCATAGCCTATCTGTCCCTCGATACCGTAGTCCTTCAAGTGCCAGTACGGCGAGGTGACTATCAAGCCTATCGTCTCGTCCGCTATTTCGGGCATCTTTCTGCTGTCGGCGATTATGATCTTCGCCCAACAGGCCATGTGATGTCCCCGTCCTGACCACTGAGTTTAGCGAAGAATTCCCCCAATTTCGAATGTGTAGTCACTGAGCCCGACTCAACGCCTTTATCCTCTCCTCGGGTGCGGGGTGACTGTAGTACCAAACTTTGTAGAGTGGGTGTGGATTGGGATTGGAAAGATTTTCCTTCACCAACCTCTTCAGTGCGGAGATCATACCTGCAGGGTTTTTCAAGAGTTCTATGGAGAAACGGTCGGCCTCGTATTCCATCTTCCTCGAAAGGTAGTTTACGAGAGGCTCCAAGAAGTAGGATATGGTCGAAACGAAGAGAAAAGAATACACGAAGATCGTGTGAGGTCTTTGAACGTCGAAGGTGTTGGTCTTCGAGATGTGTTGGTAGACAAAGTTCGTCA
>JAPYWY010000231.1 GCA_028276125.1 Pseudothermotoga sp. | reverse complement strand
GACTCTTCTCGTCCCTTTTCGGTGGTATCGTCGGTGTGATCTTCATGATCTCACTGGCATCTTTGATCGCCCGTGCCGCGCTGAAGTTTGGACCCTTCGAGTACTTCTCTTTAGCGGTCATGGCTTTCGTTGCGGTGAGCAGCATGCTCGGCGGTAACATAGTGAAGAACCTCATAGGGATCGCCTTGGGCCTCCTTCTCAGTTGCATCGGTCCTGATCCCATCACGAGCATTCCGAGATTGACCTTCAAGTTCTCCGAACTCCAAAGTGGCATAACCCTCTTGCCGTTGCTGGTGGGTTTGTTCTGCATACCTGAGATCATCGTCGACATCGAGTCGGAGGTCGAACGCATCGTTCCAAAAGAATCGCTTGGAATGAAGCTTTCCGATGTTCTTCAGGCCGCAAAGATCCTGTTCAAACAGATTGGAAACGCGTTGAGGTCTTTCGTGGTGGGATTCATCATAGGTGTTTTTCCAGGGATCGGAGGAGCGACGGCGAACATCATCTCTTACGGTCTTGCGAGATCGAGTTCGAAACATCCTGAGAAGTTCGGTAGTGGTATTCCGGATGGAATCATCGCGAGCGAAGTTTCGAACAACGCCTCCATCGGTGGAGCGATGGTTCCGTTGCTCGCGCTGGGCATACCTGGTGATGCGGTCACCGCGATTTTGCTCGGAGGCTTCATCATTCACGGCATAAACCCAGGTCCTCTCATGTTCAAGTACAATCCAGACCTGGTCTTCGGAGTCTATGCGGCTCAGTTTTGGGGTAACGTTGTGATGCTCTTGCTTGGAATCTCTCTGATGAAGTTCTACATCTACTCGTTGAGCTTTCCAAAGCAATACCTTCTGCCCTTGATCACCGTCTGTGCCGCGGTGGGAGCTTTTGGTTTAAACAACAGGATCTTCGATATCTGGGTCATGCTGATCTTCGGGATCGTTGGTTATGTGTTGAAGAAACTCGACTTTCCAGTGCTTCCCATCATCATCGCCTTCGTTCTTGGCCCGATCGCCGAATCCAACCTGAGACAGGGTTTAACTGCGAGCGCTGGTAGTTTTTGGCCGATTTTCACAAGACCTTTGTCTCTCACACTGCTGATCTTGGCTGCGTTCTTGTTCGTTCTGGGAAGAATACTCGTCAAAAAAGGTGAATCTGCGAGATGCTGAGGAGGTGTTTGCATGGGTAAGAAGTTTCTGGCGATTCTGTTGCTAACGCTCATCGTGACCATCAGTTTTGCAGCGTATCCCACAGGTCCCATCAAGGTGGTGGTCCCCTACGCCGCAGGTGGAGCCAGCGACGTGCAGGTGAGGATCATTGGAAAGTACGTCAAGCAGTTGTTCGGCTGGGACTTCGCCGTGGTGAACATCACTGGCGGTGGTGGGAGCACAGGTGCGAGGGAGGTTCTCAAGGCCAAACCGGACGGCTACACCGTTCTGTGGTACCATCAGTCCATCTTCTCGAACTACCACGTGGGAACGGCCGAGTTCAACTACTACGACTTCACGCCCGTGTGCATCGCAACGAGAGGAAACCGCGTGGTGATTGCAAGGCCCGATTCACCTTGGAAGGACTTGAAGGATGCGATTGAGGACGCCAAGAAGAACCCAGGCAAGATCAGACTCGGAGCCGAGATAGGTGCGACGAGCCATTTCCAAGTGATACCGATGCAGTTGGCGGCAAACAACGGTTTCATCATCACGGCGAGCTCTGGTGGCGACATGGACAGGATCACGAAGATTCTTGGTGGCCACATGGATCTGAGTCCGGTCGCACTGTCTGCGGCGGTGCCGTTCCTCAAGTCAGGTGAATTGAAGGCGCTCGCGGTGCTCTCACCCGAGAGAGATCCGTTCCTGCCTGACGTGCCGACCGCGAAGGAGCTCGGCTTGGAAGAGCTCGTCTTCACACAGGACCAGATCTTTTTAATGCCCAAGGGAACACCCCAAGAGATCGTCAAAACTTTTGCGGATGCGATCAAGCGGGTGATTCAGTTCAAAGACTGCGTCGATGAGTTGGCAGAGAAAGCCTTCGCCGTACCCTTCTACTTGGACGGTGAAGAGATGCTGAAGTTCTTGAAGTGGGAAGACGAAAGGTTCGATCGGTTCGCGAGGACTGCTGGTCTGAAGAAATGAGGTTCGCTGGGGGGTTCCCCCCAGCGTTTGGGGTGATCGACGTGCGATTTGGAAAGGACTTCTATACGGGTTTGGTCTTGGCTGTTCTTGCTGGATGGATGCTCTCTGAGAGTCAGAAGATCAGAAGGTTGAGGTTCGATGTCTTGGACAACGCCTTTTTTCCGACCTTGGCTGCGGTGTTGTTGCTGATCTTCTCGGTGGGTTTGATCGTGCAAGCGTTGCTCAGTAAGGAGAAGTCCACACCGATCAAATTCAAAAAGCCTTTCAGGATAGCTTTGTTCATCGTGAGCTGTATCGTTTACGTTGTTTTGATGGAACCGATTGGGTTTCTGCTTTCGAGCATTCTCTTCGTTTTCGCTTCCTGCTTGATCATATCCTGGCCAGCAAAGATCAAAACCATCGTTTATTCAAGCATCTTCGCTGTGGCCGCGAGCTGGGTGACTTGGTACGTCTTCGCGAGGTTGCTGCGCTTGGTGCTTCCTTGAGGTGAGACGATGAGGATAAAACTCGCTTACGACAAGAACAAAGATCTCGAGATCGAAATACCAGATCGAAACCTTCTATCGATAGCCCATGCACGCTTTCCCGACCCAGTGCACGATCCAGTGGCAGAGCTGAAGAGATCTCTGTCCAATCCGATCGCCTCGCCGAAGTTGAGTGAAATGGTGGACGGGCACGAAAAGGTGGCCATCGTTGTGACGGACATGACCAGGTACGCCATGGATGAAACGGTGAGCCAACTTTTGTTGGAGGAACTCCACAGGGCCGGCGTGAGGAAAGAGAACATTTTCTTTTTGATCGCGCTTGGAACTCACAGGCCCATGACTCACGGGGAGATCGAACAGAAACTCGGAAAGAGAATCGCGAACGAATATGCAGTTTACAACCACGACTGTCGCAACGATCTGGTCGACCTTGGTTGTAGCTCTGCAGGTTTCCCCATGAAGGTGAACAGGAAGTTGATGGAGGCAGACGTGAAGATCACCGTTGGTGTGATCGAACCACACCTCTTCGCAGGCTACAGTGGCGGTGTGAAGACCATCTGTGTTGGGTTGGCCGACATGGAAACCATAGGTTCGACGCACAGTTTGAAAGTGCTATCGGATCCAAGAACGAAACTTGGAGTGATAGAGAACAACATCTTCAGAGAATTCTTGAACGAGATGGCCGAGAGGGTGAAGGTGGA
>JAPYWY010000020.1 GCA_028276125.1 Pseudothermotoga sp. | reverse complement strand
CTCCTACCGACGGCGATCACCAATTCGTCGAACACGAACTCACCTTTGTTCGTTACGATCTTGTGCTTTGAGCCGAGTTCGACGTCTTCGACCATTGTATCGAACATGAAGTGTACGTTCTTGAAAGATGAGAAGTGTTCGAACAAACTGTTGTTCGTCTCTTTGAGCACATCCGTTCCCAAATGGAAGAAATAAGCCTTGATCGGTTCAAATCCATGATCGTAAAACTTCCTGTAGGTCTCTTCATCCGCAAACGATTCACCGAACTCTATCTTCTTCCCATCCTTCTCGAAAGATTTGAGATACTCTATCGGATCGATCCTATCCTTCATCGTTGGTCGATAACCTGAATGGCTCAGGTACAACTCGACGATCTTGTACTGCACCTCTAAAGGTATATCGAGTTCGCCACCCATGCCTCTGCTCACGAAGATCTTTCCATCCATCCGCACACCAGAAATGGTGTTGTGCGCGTGATCTTTCCCTCTTTCAAACACCACGATCTCGTAATTGTCGATCTTTTTCGATTCGATCAAACCCTGAAGAAAACCGATCGCCGCCGCTCCAAAGCCCACGATACCCATCTTTTTCATTTCCAAGATCCCTCCACTTGCCCAACGATTTCCACATCCATTCAATATACTACAGGGGGCAAGTCTCGCGTGTGTTGATTTAAGACATGCTTTTGCAAGAATCGTGCAACGATTCGGCCTTAGACTTTAACTTGGGTCAAAAGCGAGGGGTGATGGTGCGTTGAAAGAGTTCTACAGGCTCGGCACGGAACAGGTCTGCCGGGAACTTTCTGTTGATCCTCAGAAGGGTCTTTCCAGTGAAGAAGCGAAGAAAAGGTTACAGCAGTACGGTCCAAACGAACTTGCGGAAAAGAAGAGACGCTCGATCTTTCAAATGTTTTTCTCACAGTTCACGGATTTTCTCATCATCATCTTGCTCGCCGCAGCGGGTATTTCCATCGTCGTTGGTGAAGCTGTTGACGCGATACTCATCATGATCATCGTGGTACTCAACGCTACACTGAGCACGATACAAGAAGCCAAGGCGGAAAAGTCTTTACAACTCCTGAAAAAGATGGCTGCGCCCGTCGCGCGTGTCCTCAGAGACGGAATCATACAAACTGTGCCATCGCGCGAATTGGTCCCGGGAGACATTGTCATCTTGGAAGCCGGCAACTACGTTCCCGCCGACGGAAGGTTGATCGAATCGGCGAACCTATCGGTTAGCGAAGCTGCGCTCACTGGAGAGTCTCAACCGGTTGAAAAATCGATCGAAGCGATAGACAAACCGAACCTGCCCATAGGTGATCGAACGAACATGGTTTACTCTGGCACCATTGTCAGCAGGGGTCGTGGTAGAGCGATCGTGACGGCCACGGGAAACGAGACCGAAATCGGAAAGATAGCCAAGATGCTCACTGAGATGGAGGAAGAAGAAACCCCACTGCAGAGGAACCTCGAAAAGCTTGGAAAACAGATCGGCATGATCATACTCGCGATATGCGCGGTCGTTTTCATTGCGGGCATTTTGGAAGGTAAGCCCATCCTCGAGATGTTCCTCACGGCCGTCAGTCTCGCCGTCGCAGCGGTTCCAGAAGGTTTGCCTGCGGTCGTGACGATCGTGCTCGCCTTAGGCATGTACAACATGGTGAAGAAGCACGCAATCGTGCGAAAGTTACAGGCCGTTGAAGCTCTCGGCTCTGTGAACGTGATCTGCTCGGACAAAACTGGCACGCTCACCAAGAACGAGATGACGGTGGTGAGGTATTATCTGCACCCAGAACACTGGTTGAAACACGAAACTTCCAGCCAGATCCTTGATGTCTTGAAGGAAGCGCTTGTCGCCGCAACGTTGTGCAACGATGCGTTCGTAGCGTTCAAAGACAACAGCAGAGCAACGTCCGGAGATCCCACCGAAATCGCTCTCGCCCTCGCCGCGTGGGACTTCGGTTTGAAAAAGCCAGAATTGGAAGAAAAGATGCCGCGCGTCCATGAAATACCCTTCGATTCCGACAGAAAGATGATGACGACCGTCCACAGGAAAGACCACACTTTCGTTTCTTACACGAAGGGTGCTCCCGATGTCGTGCTCGCAAGATGCACGAAATACATCTCAGCTTCGGGCGAAGTGAAAGAAATGAGCGAGAAGGACAGAGAACAGATCCTGCAGGTTAACCAGCAAATGGCTCAGGATGGTCTGCGAGTCCTTGCGGTGGCTTACAAGAACGTGAAAGAAGGCCACTACGAAGATCTCGAGGAAGATATGGTGTTTCTCGCACTCATCGGCATGATAGATCCTCCCAGACCCGAGGTGAAAGATGCCCTCGAAAAGTGCAGAACCGCTGGGATAAAGGTGATCATGATCACGGGCGATCACAAAGCAACCGCACAGACGATAGCGAAAGAGTTGGGAATAATTGATTCTGAAGGTAAAACGCTCACCGGCGGCGAACTTTTGAATATGGATATCGACGAGTTGGTGAAGGTCGTGGAAGAGGTGAAGGTTTACGCGAGGGTCTCGCCGAGCGATAAACTGAAGATCGTGGAGGCACTCAAGAAGAAAGGTAAAATCGTGGCGATGACTGGGGACGGTGTGAACGACGCACCAGCTTTGAAGAGGGCGGACATAGGTGTTGCGATGGGCATCACAGGAACGGATGTTTCGAAAGATGCGGCGGACATGGTGCTCACCGACGACAACTTTGCAAGCATCGTGGCTGCCGTTGAAGAGGGAAGAAAGATCTTCGACAACATCAGAAAAGTTGTCTACTATCTTCTCTCGTGCAACATCAGCGAGGTTGCGACGATATTCATCTCGATCCTGCTCAGATTGCCTCTACCCCTGATTCCGGTGCAGATACTCTGGATGAACTTGGTCACCGATGGACTGCCCGCGTTGGCACTCGGTGTGGAACCTGCAGAGCCTGACGTGATGAACAGGCCACCGAGGGATCCGAAGGAAGGTATCATGAGCAAGGACGTGATGAAGAAAATATTCATCGGCGGTCTGTTGCTCTCGATATCGACACTCTTCGTCTACGGTTGGGCCCTGATGGAACACGATGAGATAAGACTGCTCAGAACGATGGTCTTCTTCACCTTGTGTACGGGCCAACTGTTCCACGCGTTCAACTCGAAATCTTTGAAACATTCTCTCCTAAAGGTTGGCATAAGGAACAATCCGCGCTTGCTTCTGGCGTGCGCTGTATCCTTCCTGCTCCTGCTTGCGGTCATATACCTTCCAGGTCTGCAGGACGTCTTCGGTACCACAACGCTCGCAGGTCATCAACTGTTGGTCAGCTTCCTGGCAGCCTTCATGATCGTTCCACTCTTCGAACTTGTCAAGTGGTTCGACAGGAGAAAAGCTTGAGCCTCCGACCCGGTCGCGAGACCGGGTCTTTTCTTTATCAGAGGATAACCCCATCGTCGTGTAGAAATACTTAAATGGTGAGGGCATGAAAGGACTCGTTCTTGCGGTCGTGTTCCTTTTGATATTCACAGTCTACTGTTTTGCGAACGAGATGCTCATCGAGGCGATAGAAAAGTTCGCCAGAGAAAACTTTGGCTCAGAAGCAACGATCGTTTCTCTGCAGATCAAGAGTTCCCCGAGTTCTTTTGACAAGATCCAGCTGACTTCACACAGCCGTTCGAAAAGCTTTTTCAGTTTCCTGTTCAAAGCTTATCAAGAAGAAAAGTTCTGTGGTTATGTGCGCGTTGAATGTGAGCTCGCAGTCTTTGCCGATGTTCTGGTCGTGAACAGAACGGTCAGATCCAACGAAGTCTTGAGCGAAAACGATGTAACGTTTCAGAGGGTGAACCTCTTGGCCCTGAACGTGGAACATTGCACGGATCTCAATCAAGTCGTCGGAAAGATCGCTCGAAGGATGTTCAGACAGAACGAACCTTTGGACGCGAGGTACTTGGCGAAACCACCGGATGTGAGAGCCGGTCAGTTGTTGACAGCCAGAGTCACTATTGGCCCGATCGTTGCAACGGCGCAGGTGCGCGCCATGCGTGACGGTTACATAGGCGAGAGGATCTCCGTCAGGAACGTTTCAAGTGGTGTACTCATAGAAGGTTTGCTCCAAGAGGATCTGACCGTTTTAGTGACTGGAGGTTGATAACATGAGAAGGTTTCTTTTGCTCACTCTGATGATGCTCACAACGATCTTCTTTTCAACGTCTTTGTGGAACAGTTCCACCAACACGCAGTTCAGATACATCATCTCTGACAGGAAGGCGAGTCGCGTGGGAGACATCGTCACGATCGTGGTGCGTGAAAATCCACAGTTCAGCACTTCGCTCAGCACCGAATCTCTGGAGAAAGCTTTGATGAACCTGATCACAGGCGCGGTGAAAGGCATCACGAACTTCGACTTGTCCAAGTTCATACCCATAAACAACAACACGAACATCGATAAGAGTGCGAAGACTTCCACCAACGTCGTGATGACCATGTCCGCCGTCGTGGTCGCCATAGAGAACGGCAATCTCGTCATCGAAGGAAGCAGACAGCTCAAGGTGGGCAACCAACTCAGTGAAGTGATGATAAGAGGGACCGTCAGGCCCGACGACATCGCCGCGAACAACACCGTTGACTCTTCGAAGATCGCAAACTGTCAGATTTGGGTCAACGGACAACTCGTCTTCAGGCAAAAGCCCAATGAACAATCTTGGCTCGACACGTTTCTCTCCGCCATCGCAAGGTTTCTGTTGTGAGGTGGTGCGCGTGAAGAAGATCTTCTTTGTCGTGTTGTTGACCTCGATCAGCATGGTCTTCGCCACCGCGAGGATCAAGGATATCGCGAACTTCAGAGGTGTGAGAGACAACCAGCTGTTTGGCATAGGCATCGTCGTGGGATTGAACGGCACGGGCGATTCGGGCAAGATAAGTTCTACCGTACTCAGCAACATAGCAAAAACACTCGGTGTGACGATGAACCCTGAGGACATCAAGGCGAGGAACAGTGCGATGGTGATGGTCGTTGCCGACATTCCCGCGTTCTTCAAAGAGGGCATGAGGCTCGATGTTGTGGTGGCATCCATAGGGGATGCGAAATCGCTGGAGGGTGGTATTCTGCTACAAACACCTCTATTCGGGGCAGACGGTAATGTTTATGCCGTGGCTCAAGGAAGTGTCAGCTTGGGTGGAGCGGAGGTCAAGGTCTCGGCGAATTTGCAATCGAAGTACAAGGTCGTGGGGTTCATACCATCTGGTGCCATCGTGGAACGCGAGATACCTTTCGAGTTCGCTCAGTCCAACTCGGTGACATTGCAACTGAAACGGCCTGACTTCACGACCGCCGCGAGGGTGGCACAGGCGATAAACACCACTTTTGAAAGGAGAATAGCGAAGGCGATCGATGCTTCGACGATAAAGATAGACGTACCTTCTGCGTTCGAAGACGACGTGATATCCTTCCTCGCGCTCGTTGAAGAAATCGAAGTCTCAGTGGACATGCCCGCACGGGTGGTCGTGAACGAAAAGACGGGCACGGTGGTGTTCGGGGGGAACATAAAGATCCTCGATTTCACACTCTCTTATGGGGTTTTCAACGTGACGATCAAAAACGGAAAGCTCTCGGAACAGCAAACGGAAGCCACGGTGGGCGCACTGATTTCCGCACTCAAGAGTCTTGGGGCCACACCACAGGACATCATCGCGATACTTCAATCCATGCACAAAGCTGGTGTACTACTCGCCGACTTGGTGGTGATGTGAATGATACACGCAGTCTCCTCGATCAAAAGTTCCGACAAACTCTGGAACGCATGTGCCGATTTCACCGCAACGATCTTTTACGATGTCCTCAAGAAGATGTACGAGTCCATACCGAAATCGAATCTGTTCAGAAGAACGCTCGCGGAGAACTGGTTCATGAACATGACCCTGTACGAATATTCCAGGCAGGCGGCAAGACACGAACTCTCTTCCCTGACGAACATGATCTACGAAGCTTTGGCAAAGAAGGCTTACGGTAAAACTTCAACTTAGGATGCGCTTTGCGGTCTCGGTGAGCTCGAACTCCAAAAGTTTCGAAACCAACTCGTCCAGATCACCGTCTAAGATCTCCTTGAGTCTGTAACTGGTGTAATCGATCCTGTGGTCGGTCACGCGGTTCTGTGGAAAGTTGTAGGTCCGAATCTTTTCGCTCCTCTCAGCCGTCTTTATTTGGCTCTTCCTCTGTTGTGAGATCTCCTGCATGAGTTCCTCTTGTTTCAGCTGAAAGAGTTTGGACCTGAGTATGGCGAGGGCCTTCTCTCTGTTTTGATGTTGCGATCTTTCACTCTGACAGCTCACGGTGATACCCGTTGGTAGGTGCGTCACCCTCACGGCAGACTCGGTCTTGTTCACGTACTGACCTCCGTGGCCTGAAGCTTTGAAGGTGTCGATCTGTAGCTCCTTCGGGTCTATCTGGACTTCCACGGGCGTGACCTCGGGCAGTATCGCCACGGTGGCGGTGGAAGTGTGTATTCTGCCGGAAGATTCAGTGACTGGGATTCTCTGAACCCTGTGCACGCCGCTTTCCCATTTCAGATGCTTGTAAACAGATTTACCCCTGATGAACACCACCACTTCTTTGAACCCACCAAGGCCCGTGTCGTGGAAATCCGCAAGTTCCACTTGCCAACCTTTGCGTTCCGCATAACGCGTGTACATCCTGTACAGATCCGCGGCGAACAGTGCAGCCTCTTCTCCTCCTGTGCCAGCCCTTATTTCCATGATGATGCTGTCGTAGTCCTTGCTCGGAAGTAACAGCGAGATCAACTGGGATAGTTTCTCTTCTTGTTCCTGTTTCGTCTTAACGAGTTCTTTCTCTGCCGAAGGATCCTCCAGAACGATCTGTTGCCAGAACTCGACGTCCTTTTCGAGTTCTTCAAGCTCCTCGTGCAACTGAACGATCTCTTCAAGTTTTGAATACTCCATCGACAATCTCTTCATCTCTTCAACGTCGATGTTGGCTCTCGCGAGATCGATCTGCAGTTTGTGAAGTCTTTCCTTCGCCTTCTCAACGAGAGATCTGACCAACTCTTTCATCCTATCTTTCTCCTCATTTCATCTGGATTGCGACAGTACTCGTAAAGCTGGTTTTTGTCTATCAGACCTGAGAAGTAAGCCTTCAACAAGGCATCGTCGAAGAGAATCATACCCTGCTTGGCGCTCGCCTGCATGATCGACTCTATTTGGTGCAACTTGTTCTCCCTGATCAAGTTCTTCACCGCCGTCGTTCCAACAAGTATTTCCAGCACTGGCACGACACCTTTACCCGAAGCGTGCCTCAGCAACCTTTGGTAGACAATCGCGATGAGCGTGTTCGCCACTTGAAGCGCTATTTGTTTCTGCTGATGCGCTGGAAACACGTCTATGATCCTTTCCGGCGCACTCGCCGCACTGTTGGTGTGTATCGTGCTCAAAACCAGATGTCCTGTCTCTGCAGCGGTGAGCGCCAGAGCCATGGTCTCTAAATCTCTCATTTCACCGACGAGTATGACGTCTGGATCTTGCCTCAAGGCGTACTTGAGTCCGTCGTAGAAACTGTCCGTGTCTTGACCGAGCTCTCTTTGGTGGACGATCGATCTCTTGTTGGTGAAAACGTACTCGATGGGATCTTCGATGGTGATGATGTGGTAAGGGAAGTTCTCGTTGATGTAATCTATCATCGCAGCCAACGTCGTGGATTTACCGCTGCCGGTGGGCCCAGCGACGAGGATCAATCCCGAGTCTCTGTTGGCGAAGTCTTTGAGTATCTCAGGCAAACCCAGCTCGCTGAAGGTCCTTATCCTGCTGGTGATCAACCTCAGTGCGAGGGCAGGGTTTCTCCTCTCGTGGTAAAGATTGCCTCTGACCCTTATTTTGTCTCCCACGGAAAAGGCGAAATCCACTTCTTTCTTGTCTTCGCTTCTTGTGATGTTCAACTGCTCGAAAATCTTCTGAACAGCATCGAGCAGATCCTTGGCGCTGACAGGAGGATACTGTTTTTGAACCACGAGTATCCCATCGATCCTGTAGATCGGTGGAACCCCAACCGACAAATGAACGTCCGAAGCCCCCTTCGTGAAGGCTTCGGACACCAAGGCATGAATGTCTATCATTCTCTTTCACCCTCGAGCACCGAAACGCACCTCGGACAGATGTTTGGGAAACGACCGTCGGAATTGGTCAACGGATGGTACTTCCAGCATCTATCACACTTCTGCCCTTCAGCTTTGCTCACCAAAACTTGTATCCTCTCCTCTCCCTTTTCCAGCTCAACCTGAGACACTATGAAGATCTCTTCGAGCACATCTCTGTATTCCTGCAGTAATGAAAAGAGTTTCTCATCATTGATTTTCAGTGTGAGCTTTGCGTCCAAGGAATGGCCTATCAAGTTGGCTTGCCTTGCGTCCTCGAGAGACTTCAGCGCCACATCCCTGACCTCGAACAGTCTTTCGAAGTCCTCCATGAGTTTTTCGTCGACCCAATCCTTCCTGTACTCGGGCCAGCTTTCAGCATGGATCGTTTCGAACCTTCTGTCTTCCGCGCACAGATGAGAGTAAGCCTCTTCGCACGTGAAGGTGAGGATGGGTGAGAGCATTATCAAGAGAGATCTGAGAATCTCTCTGATCACCGTCTGAGCAGACCTTCTCTTCAGAGAGTTCTTTCCCTCGACGTACAGCCTATCCTTCACGATGTCCAAATACACCGCGCTCAGTTCAACGGAACAATATTTCACCAGAGTGTTGTAGACTTTCGATATCTCGTAGCTCTCGTAGCCTTCCGTGATAGCCTTGATTGTCTGCTGCAGTCTTCCCAGTGCCCACTTGTCGACGGGCAAGAGTTTCTCGTAAGGGACAATGTCCTTCGGAGTGAAATCGTAAAGGTTTCCCAAAAGGTATCTGATCGTGTTCCGAATCTTCTTGTAAACCTCCACTTGCTGCATGAGTATGTTGTAGCTTATGCGTATATCGTTGAAATAATCGCTGCTCGCGAGCCAGAGCCTCAAGACGTCCGCACCGTACTTCGAACAAACCTCCAACGGATCGACCACGTTTCCCAAAGACTTGCTCATCTTCTTTCCTTCCTCATCCTTGATGAACCCGTGGGTCAAAACCGTCCTGTACGGTGGCCGGCCATGCTTGACAACGGACAGCACCAGCGATGAGTTGAACCAACCTCTGTGCTGATCGCTCCCTTCCAGATACATGTCCGCAGGGAAGGTGAGTTCAGGCCTCGCGTTGAGCACGGCTTCGAACGACGCTCCGGAGTCTATCCACACGTCCAGAGTATCGTAGGTTTTCTCCAGATCCCTCGAACCACAGTTCTTGCAAGCGTAGCCATCCGGCAAAAGTTCCTTTTCACCCAATTCAAACCAAGCGTTGGTACCCTTCTGCCTAACGATGCCTGCGAAGTGTTCGATGAGTCCTCCGTCCAGGTTCACGTGACCACAAGATTTGCACCTGAACGCGGGGATCGGAATGCCCCACACTCTCTGTCTGGAGATGCACCAATCAGGTCTTTCTTCGATCATCGCCGCTATCCTGTTCTTACCCCAATCGGGGATCCATTCGACCATGTTGATCTGTTCCAAAAGCTTCTTTCTCAGATCGTTCTTGTCGATGGAGATGAACCACTGCTCGGTCGCCCTGAATATGACGGGATTCTTGCATCTCCAGCAGTGAGGATAAGAATGCGTTATCGTCGAAGCGTGCAGGAGCACACCCAAGTTTTTCAGATCTTCCATAATCAGCTTGTTCGCGTCGAACACGTTCAAGCCTCTGTACTTACCGGCTTCATTCGTGAAACGGCCCTTTTCGTCGACGGGCGAAAGCACGTCGAGCTTGTATATCTTGTATCCGTACTCGTAGTCCTCCTCACCGTGACCGGGAGCCACATGAACACAACCTGTGCCAGTTTCCATGTCGACGAAATCGGCAAGTATTATTCTTGAATCCCTCTGGGACAACGGACTGATCGCGGTTCTACCTTCCAACGAACGACCACTGAACTTTTCAAGGACCGAATAGTGCTTTAGACCGATCTCACTTGCGAACTGCTCGAGCAACCTTTCGGCGACGATCCAAACTTCTGAATCGACCTTCAACCTCACGTAGGTCTCCTCAGGATGCACCGCAATAGCTGTGTTGGCTGGCAAGGTCCACGGTGTGGTCGTCCAAATGACGATGTACTCGTTGCTGTCCTTCATCTTGAACTTGACGTAGATGGACGGAGAAACATGATCGTGGTATTCTATCTCCGCCTGGGCAAGTGCGGTACCACACGTGAAACACCAAAGGACGGGTTTTTTCTCTCTGTAAACGTAACCATCTTCTACAAACTTCTGAAGCACGGTGTAGACCCTGTATTCGTATTCGGGATCGAGCGTGGCGTAGTAGTTCTCCCAATCGCCGATCACACCGAGTCTTTGGAACTGACGTTTCTGAATCTCTATTTGCTCTCTGGCGAACTTCTCACACTCCCGCCTGATCTCTTGCGGTGTCATCTTCTCGACCTTTTCCTTGAGCATGCTCGTGACGCGATGCTCGATGGGCAAGCCGTGCGTGTCCCAGCCCGGCACGTAAGGGGTTCGAAATCCCCTCAGAGTTTTGTACCTGATCACCATGTCCTTCAGGATCTTGTTCATCGCTGTGCCGATGTGTATCGCACCGTTCGCGTACGGAGGCCCATCGTGCAAAACGAACGTGGGACGATTCTCCCGCGTTCTGAGGATGTATCTGTGAATGTCGATCCTCTTCCAACGTTCGAGGATCTGCGGTTCTTTCTCCACCAAGTTCGCTCGCATCGGAAACGCGGTGTTCGGTAGATTCAGAGTCTTTCCGTAATCCAAAATCGACACCTCCTCACAACTTCAAGAGCTCTTCGATCGTCCGCTTCAGTTCCGTCAGATCGGCCGACTTGACAACGTAGGCATCGGCCGCCCACGAGGAGAGATCGTATTTGTAGTGCGAATAAGCCGTCAGCAGAATTATCTTCAACCCAGGTTTTTGCTTTCTCAACTCACCGGCCAGCTCTATGCCGTTCTTCCCAGGCATCTCGATGTCCAACACCACCAGATCGAACGGCTCTTTCTCGCACTTCTGAAGGCATTCCTCCGCGTTCATCGCGGTTTTTACATCGTATCCTTCATCTGCGAGTTCTTCACTCAGCAGAAACCTTATGTTTTCCTCGTCGTCCACCACGAGTATCTTAGCCTTGGACATTCTTTTTTCCTCCCTTCATGGGAATTTCGAAAGAAAATTCCATGCCGTTGCTCTTCGGCTCGGCCCAGATTCTACCACCGTGTTCGTCCTCAACGATCTTCTTGCATATGGGTAGTCCCAAACCCGTACCCTGCGTCTTGGTCGTGTAGAACGGAGTGAAGATCTTCTTCAACTCTTTATCGGAAAGAGGCTCGCCCGTGTTGAAAACCGATACGACCACCTTGTCGGCCTCTTGGAAAGATCTGATCAAGATCCTACCGTTGGGAGGCGAAGCCTCTATAGCGTTCTGAACGAGGTTTATGAGAACTCTCTTCAGCTTCGTCCTATCTGCAACGACCTTCGCCGTGTTGGAAAGCTTTGTCTCTATTATAACATTCGCTTTCTTCGCCTTCTCTTGCATGATGTAAACGACCTCTTCTATCAACTCGTTCATGTCGAACTCGGTGAATTCCAAAATGGACTTCGGTTTACTGAACTCCAGAATTTCCGTGACGATCCTCTCGAGGTTCTCAACCTCTTTGGATATGACGTCCAGGTACTTCTCGACCGTTTGAGGATTCGAGAGATTCTTCTTCGCTCGGTTGATGAACCCACCGATCACCGTGATGGGGTTCCTGAGTTCGTGTGCCACACGCGCCGCAACTTCCCCCAGCAACATGAGTTTCTCTCTTTCCTTCTGCTCCTGCTCCATCCTGACCTTGTGTGTAACGTCTTCGAGCGTGACGATCACACCGGTGATGGATTCGTTCATCGGATCCCAGAGCGGAGAGTACTTGACGTTCAGAAAGATTTCCCCCTGCGGAGCTTCTATGCGGTACTCGGACAGCTCGAAGGTTTCGCGTTTCTCTTGAACCGTCATGGCAACCTCGAAGATATCTTGGAACACCGCTCCAAGTTCGAAATAGTGTTCGCCAGCGATCCTCTCTTGAGGCAATCCGACGATGTTCGAGAACATCCTGTTGCACTGAAGGATGCGCCCGTTTCTGTCGACGACCGCGATACCCGTCGAGAGATTCTGAAGGATGTTCTCCGTGAACCTGTGAAGGTAATCTATCACATTCTTCTGTTTCTCCAAGCTCTCGGTCTTCTTCCTCAGCTCTTCGTAGT
>JAPYWY010000258.1 GCA_028276125.1 Pseudothermotoga sp. | reverse complement strand
GTTCATCACGTTCTCTATGGCGAGTCCCGCACTGTCGACGACTATCCTAAGAACCTCGACGTCTACCTCGCCGATGGGCTTCTTCGTGAACTTGTTGTCCAGCACCACGACACCTATCGTATCCCAGCGACCAACGAGGGGTAATACGAGAAATTCGTCCACATTCAACAAACTCACCAGATCCTGCGCTGAAGGTCCAAAACTCTCCAAGAGCGATGGTGTCACGTGGATTATCCTTCTTCTCAGCACGACTCTCTCGAGAATCGGATGGTCCTTATAGTGGAACATCCTTCCCTCTATGCGATCGGTGAGACCTCCCTTCACATCGAGCATCAGTGCCTCTTCACGCAGGTACTGTGCAAAATCTCCATAACTCACGGCACGCCTTTCAGCTTCTTTCCAGATCTCTTCGATGTTTTCTCCCTCTTGTGGCCCCAACCACATCTTGCCCACGAGCGTGTCCGTCTTCCTGTCTCGGATCAACAACAGCGCCCTGTTGAACGCGAAACCTCTTCCCGACGTGAGCCCGAGCAACAGTATCTTGTACACGTTCACCAGATCGTAGCTTGCCCTCATCGCGTTGCTGAGGCTGTGCACCAGGTCCATCTTCCTGAGATACTCCTGTTGCTGTTGAATCAATCTCTCGTACTCTTTCGTGCTCAACGTCAAACGTTCTATCTGTTCTCTGAGACTCTGCTGGTACTCGACGCGGGTGTGCGCAAGGCTGTACCTCTTCACCATGTCGTTGAGCGTCGCCAGATCGAGTTCGTCGAAACTGTACCTGCTGCGATAGCCAGTCGGTGCGATCTTGTTCACGGCGACGACTATGCCCAGGACCATCTCATTGAGTCTCGCAGCGCACGCGATCGCCGACTTCACCTTGATGCCAAGAAAGTCGAGCTGTGTCTTGGTTATCACGATGCCTCGCTCCGACTTCTCCAGTTTCGTCACTAAACTATGGCTGGCAGGCAACTTTTCGTAGATCAGCTGACCCTTGTCTATACCGTCGGCATCCTTGAAGACGTAACCTTCTCTGTCCTTCACCAAGTACAGCACAGCTTCCGCGTTCAGCGCCCTCCGCATGACAGACAGTGTGCCTTTCAACAGCGAGTCTGGATCGCCACAACTGTGGAACACGTCGGTCAACTCGCTGAGCAAGTCGTATTTTTTCACCGCCTCTTGCATGGAAACGATCTTTTCAGCGATCCACAACGTTTTCGAAAGTTCTTCCAACAGATTCTGTAAAACTTCCACTCTCTTCGCTTCCTTCAGTACGACCGCACCTATGACGTTCTTATCGTGCTCGAGGAGAAAGCATCTTTGCAACTTCTCAAGCTCATCTTTGTCGAACTTTTCCTGACCAACCCTTTCTTGTCCGTGAGTTGAACCCACCAGTCTGAACTGCGATTTGTAGTCCTCGAAGAGGAACACATCGCACGCTTCTGCTTGAACCTCTTCACAGAGCAGATGTGCCAGTTTGTCCATCGCGTGACTTTCGTAGCCTGATTCGAGAAATTCCATGACTAAGTCGAAGAACCTCAAAGTCCCAACCTCCTGAAAAGCGCTTCGGCATGCTCGACATGCGAGCCTGCCCAATACACCCTGCCACACGCAGGGCACGAATAGAATTCGTCCTGTGTCTGTTGAACGTACAGCGGCACTTTCATCTTTATTTCATCCTCGCTCGCCTTGACGAGTTCAACGTTGCACAGGCTACACCTGCTCATGCGCCTTGAATTCTTCAGATCCATCTTCTTCGAAAGCTCCATTAGTTGTTCACGCCAATCGTCCGAAGAGACGTAGTAGCAACGTACGCCTCTTTCCACGGCCTTCCTGAGCAGGCCTCTGTCCCTCGTTATCAAGACACGATTCGTTTCTTTACAGAATTCGAGTATGTCTTCTTCGTCCATATCTGAAGCGTAAGCCGTATCGAAACCGAGCAATCTGAGTTTCTTGGCCAACTTCCCGAGCATCCTGTCGGCGAAAAACATTCCAACCACCATCAAAAACATTCTACAACAACAAAAGCCCTCCGTGTGGAGGGCACAGTTTCCAAAGATTCACCTCAAACAAACTTCTTGAGGAACTGTAGACCCATGAGCAAACCTTTCTTCGATTTGTCCAAACTTCCCGCCCAGATGGGATCTTCGTGCTCTATGCTGATCACAAAATCGTATCCAACCTTTTTGAGGTTCAGTATGAAGCTGGACCAGTCTATCTCGCCGAGGCCCGGCATCCTGTAGATCCACCAACTCTTACCGTGCGCGTTGGTTCCAAAGTGCCCGAAGATGCTCTGTTCGTGCAGCATGTTCCTTTTGATTTCCACGTCCTTCGCGTGCACGTGGAAGATCCTTTCTGCGAACTCTTCCACCACCCTCAGATAATCCACGCCCAACCAGTAAAGGTGAGACGGATCGAGGTTCAGTCCGAAGGAGTTCGGAGTGATCCTGAATATTTCTCTCCAAAGTTCTGGTGAATAGAAGATGTTTCCTATCTTCTCTTCGGCCTGCCAACCGACCATCGGGCAGTTCTCTATCATGAGCTTGACGTTCTTGCCTTCGGCGTAAGCTATCAACGGTTTGAAAACCTTTTCGAACTCCTTCAAATTCTCCTCAACGCTTTTAGTGATGTCCCTTCCTATGAAGGTTCCAACGAGTTCCACACCGAGCAAGTTCGCCGCATCGATGACCTTTTTCAGATGCTCGTTTATCGCCTTTCTCTTCTCAAGGTTCGCATCGAGATTGTTGTCGTAGTAAGCCAAAGAAGAGATGATCAAATTGTGCTTTT
>JAPYWY010000230.1 GCA_028276125.1 Pseudothermotoga sp. | reverse complement strand
CCGCGTAGGCAAGCTGAGTTTCCCAACTCACGTTGGGATGAACCTGAAGGAAGGGATCTTGGTGGGTGGCTTTCAACACCAAATCGATGCACGCTTGATCGATCGCCACAGGATCATCGCTCACCATGATGCCTATGTCCGGTGCAACGGCGGGTCTGTTGACGTGCCAACAATCACAGTCGGGTGAGACGTTCACGATGAAGTTTATGAAGATCGCGCGCTTGTCCTTCAAGACGGCTTTGGCGTACTCGACCATCTTCTTGCTCAAGAGCTCCGCCGAGCTGTCCCAACTCGGTTCCACAGCCCCATAGTTGCACACGGCGATGCACTGGCCACAACCTATGCACACGTTATAATCGATCCTCGCGATTTTCGAAACTCTGATCGCACCCGTGGGACAGAACCTTTCACACGTCCTGCAAGCGACACATTTGTCTTCGATGATCTTCGGCTTGGAGTCTGAATGTTGCTCGAGCTTGCCCTGTCTGGATGCACAACCCATCCCAATGTTTTTCAGCGCCCCGCCGAAACCTGTCTGCTCATGTCCTTTGAAGTGCGTGACGAAGATCACAACATCGGCCAGCGCGATCGCGGAAGCGATCTTCGCTTCCTTGATGTACTTTCCATCCACCTTCACGATCAGTTGATCGTTGCCCTTCAAACCATCGGCAATGATCACTGGAGCACCCACCACGTCCATCGTGAACCCGTTGAGATACGCGTTCAAGACGTGATCGACCGCGTTGCTGCGATGGCCCACGTACAGGGTGTTGGCGTCGGTCAAAAAGATCTTCGCGCCGGAAGGCTTCAGTTTTTCCACCAGAACTCTGAGATACTGTGGTCTTACGAACGCGAGGTTGCCGTACTCACCAAAGTGGAGCTTTATCGCGACGAACTCGTCCTTTCTTGCGAGAGTGCTTATTTGGACTTTATCGAGCAAGAGAGAAAACTTTTGAAGTAGGTTCATGTTGCTGTTGGTGCTCAAGTCTGTGAAATAGACGCGCGCCACGCTGTGAACCTCCTCAATAGAGTCTGTACCTTTCGATTCTCTGAGAGAATTTGAATGACTCTTCATTCCAGATTCTATCAAAGTCCTTCGACGTGGCGCCCTCGTCGATCGCTTTTCTGTAAAAATCGCTTCCGATGAGTAGATCGAAATAGTACCTTTCTGTTTCATCGTGCACGTAGCTGTCCCAGCGGAAACTTTCTGGATGAAGTCTTTTCAAACACGCGATGAGATCGATCGCAAGGTGTAAAGGTTTGATCTTCCTTTTGTCCGTGACGAAGAACTCCAAGCCCTGACACACTTGGTTGGACAGCTTGAAAGCGAACGGAACGAAGAACCTCTCTCTGAAGGCAACACCTTCGTGGTTGAATTTCTTCAACTCTTTGTACAATTTCTCCGAGTCGATCCAAGGAGCGCCTATGAACTTGAACGGGTGCGTCGTTCCGCGACCCACAGAGACGTTCACACCTTCCAGAAGGCAGAAACCTGCGTAGAGGATCGTGTGCTCGAGTGATGGTAGATTGGGCGAAGGTGTGTTCCAGAGCAAGCCAGTTTCGTCGAAATAGCTGTTCGGATCGTAGCTTTCCATTTTTATTATCTCGAGTTCAGCGTTCATGTCAAATTCTTCGTTCAAATAATGTGCGAGCTCTCCGATCGTCAAGCCGTATCTGAGTGCAAGTTCATAACCTCCGACGAAGCTTTCAAAGTCTTTCTCGATCGTGGGACCGTCTACCTTTTTCGAAAGTGGGTTTGGTCTGTCCAAGACGACGAACTTGATTTTGTTTTTCCCACACTCTTCCATGCAGTAGGCCATGGTGTAGATGTAGGTGTAGAAACGAAGTCCCACGTCTTGAATGTCGTAGACGAGCACATCGAGTCCTGAAAGCATCTCTTCGGTGGGCCTGAGCCTTTCACCGTAGAGAGAATGCACGATGATACCATATCTCGGTTCGATCGAATCTTGCACCTTCGCACCGTCCGCCGCCGCTGTGAAGATGCCGTGTTCTGGGCCGAAGAGTTTGATGAGTTTCAGGCCTTTTTCCATGAAGAGATCGACGTTCCTCTTCAACTCAGAGTTGATGCCCGTCGCGTTGGTGATCAGTCCGATGTGCAAGTTCTTGTAACGATCGGCGAACTTTTCCAAAAAGACGTCCAAACCGAGTTTGACAGTCTTCACTTGATCGCCCCCTGCGTCATACCGGCGATGAAGAACCGAGAGAAGATCAAGAAGAGTATAACGGTTGGAGCTATCGAGAGCGTGAGACCTGCGAACAACAAGGGCCATTGGATCGAGTATTCGCCGAAGAACATGGACACGGCGAGCGTGATCGTGGCTTTGGATCGATCGTTTATGAGGATCAACGGGAAGAAGAAGTCGTTCCAGACGTTGACGAATGTCACGATGGCAACTATGGAGAGCGCGGGTTTGGTGAGCGGAAGAACCAGCTTGTAATAGATGTAGCCAACGCTCGCTCCGTCTATACGCGCCGCTTCACACAGTTCGTTAGGCACAGCGTCTATGAAGTTCTTCAAGATGAAGATCGAAAAGGGGAGATTGACCGAGCTGTAGACCAAGACGAGACCTGCCAAAGAGTTGGTTAGATTCATGTTCCTGAGAAGGATGAATATGGGTATCACGGCGAGTCTCGCGGGTAAAGCGAGCCCCAGCATGGTGTAGAGGAACACGCCCCTTCTGAAAGAAAAATCGTACTTCGAGACCATGTAGGCGAACATGCTCGCAAGCAAAACCACGATGATCACAGTCACTCCGGCGACGAGCAGACTGTTCCTGTAACCAACATGGATGTTGGCGAATTTCCACGCCTTGGAGAAGTTGTCGAACTTGAAGCTGGATGGAAACGAGAAAGGTTTCAAGAAGAGTTCTCGCATCGATTTGAAAGAGTTCATGACCATCATCGTGAAGGGTACGACTATGATCAAAGCGTAGATCGTCAAGAAAACGTAGGCTAAGATCGTCCCAGTCTTCGTGAGTCTCACCATGCTCTTTCCCTTCTTTCGACCAAGAACACGTACAGAATTGAAAGAGGCATCACGATGGCGAAGATGAACACGGTCACGGCTGCCCCGAGCCCCATGTCTGTGAAGGCGCTGCCCAGTCCACCGAAGGCGGTTCTGTAGAAGACCGTACCGAGCACATCAGTTTTCCTGAACGGTCCAGCTTGAACCCCCGTCATGGCGTAGACCATGTCAAAGACGTTGAAGCTTACTATGAACAACAAGATCAACAACGTTCTGAAGGTCGGTAGAACCAACGGAAGAACGATCTTCGTTGCTATCTTTCTATTGCTCGCCCCATCGATGTAAGCTGCTTCGATTAAATCCGGTGAGATGT
>JAPYWY010000229.1 GCA_028276125.1 Pseudothermotoga sp. | reverse complement strand
TAGGAAGAAGTTCAAGTTCGTGGTCCTTCCAGTCGCGTCGAAACCCGAGCGGTGGATGAGGTTCAACTTGTCAGTCAGGTTCAGCGCGAATTCGTCCAGATAGAGCATGTACTTGACTATGATCGAATCTCTCAAATCGATGAGGGCCCTCAGCTTACCGTCGAGCAGGTTCAGCTTGGTGTGCCCAACGAAGAGTTCGTAGAAACCCTTGCCGTAGGGTCTATCCAGGGCTCTAACGAAGTTTTGGACCGATCCGGACAACACCACCTGATCGCCGAACATGAGCATCACTTGTCCATCTTCCGTTTCTCTGTAAGTTATGTTCCCATAGCTGGCAAGCTCGTCCAAGATCCTGTCCCTCTCGTCCAACATGTCGTTAGGCGTTGTCTTGAGGGCGATCGCGATGCGCACCTGCTCGTTGATTTGTCTGAGTCTTGCGACGAGCTGGTTTATCTTGTCCGCCAGCAGTGAGATCTCTTTGTTTATGTCCTCACGGAGTTGTTCGAGTCTCGAGTAGAGGTCTTTGATCCCATCGATCAGTTCTTGAGCTCGCGATACGGTCTGCCTCTTCGCTGCCACGTTCGAAGGATCGGTGATGATCTCCTCGAAAGAATGAGAGAACGCGTCGTACAGGTTTCTTATTCCATTCTGGCCAGGTTCTGCCAAGAGCTGTTCGAAAAAGTGAAGGTTCGAAAAAATGCTGTTCCAGTAGTTGTACCTGTTCGAAACCTGACGAAATTGAACATCTAAGAACATGTCCCTCACACGCTGTATGTTCTTCACCTGTGAACCTGTTCCGAGCATCAGCGGTATGGACGGTTGCGTCAGCGTCGTGAGGGGTATTGGGGGCGTCGGTTCTATCACTGGGCGTTGACGCGAATAACCGTCGGTGTTCGCGTTGGCTATGTTGTGTCCCACGACGTTCATGGCCAGCTTGTGTGTATAAACACCGAGAAGAGCCGTGTTCAGAGTCCCGAAGAGGCTCAAATTGGCCATTGCATCACCCACCTAATCTTTCTGTCAGCTTTGAACTCTCTCCTAAGTTTTATCGGCAGATCATCCTTCGGCCTTGAAGCTCCTTCCTTCTTGCGAGCCGAGGCGGGCTTTGGAGTCGTAGGTCGAGAGGGAGGGAGGGTTGAAGAGCTTTTTCAAAAAATCGAAATAGGCTTGGTGGAATTCCGACAGGCTACGAATCCTTTCGATCCTGTGTGAAAGGTCCTTGAGACGATCGACCAGCCTGAATAACTTTTCCATCAGGGTGGAATCTTGCTTGCAGAAATCGAAAAAGCTTGTTGATTCACTCAAGCTGAGCTGGCACTTGAGCTGCTCGAAGAGGTCCATGCGTGCCTGTTCCAGACGTGAGAATTCCTCAAGGAGATCTTCGAGCCGAACAAGTCCATCTTCGACGAGCGAAACGTCCTTTTTCATCAAAAAATGCTCGCACTGGGCGAGCTCGTTTTCAATTTGCAACAAAACACCTTCCTCTTTTTCGAGGATCGAAAACAACTCTTCCATTGGTTCACAACTGCCTCATTATGTGCCTTGCTATCCTCTCCGGATCGATCGTGTAAACACCCTGCTCTATCGCGTTTTTGAGCTGTTCTACGAGTTTTTCACGGACCTCTGGACTTTCCTTCGCTTCTTTCAGAAGCTCGGCGATGTTCAGCTTCTCCCCAACCTTCAAGGACTCGCCTTCAACACGGGGCTTTCTCTCGGTCTTCTCCGGAGGGGCTGGTTGCTGGATCTGGAACGGTCTTCCGACACCGTTGATCTCTTGCATGGTTTCCCTCCTCATTTTGTATAATCGTCCATGTGAAAGAAAACTTTATAAGCTGTGTGGTGATCCCTTGAGCGGCTTCGGCAAGTACGTTCACAAAAACTCGCTGGTTCACTCGATCAATCCCGCGCTCAAGATCGTGTATCTCATCGTGGCCTTGGTGCTTCTCTTCACTTCTCGGTCAATTAACAATTATATCATACCCTTCACAACGTTGACGGTCTTGATGATTCTGTCAAAAGTCGGTTTGAAGACCTTTTTGCTGGACCTTTTCAAGTTCAGATGGTTCTTGCTGATCGTGTTCCTGGTGCAGCTGGTTTCGTTCGCCAAGGTGAACCTCACGAGCTCTTTGGTTCGGGCGTCGAACTCAGTTCTGCTTGTGAGCTTCAGTGTTCTTGCAACTTCACTCATCTTCAGGACGACTTCCAACGTGGCACTCGCGAGGGCTTTCGAGGTCATTCTCAGGGGCTTGGGAATGAAGAAAATCGCGCGAAAGATCTCGTTGATGCTCATGCTCGCACTCGTGCAGATACCCATTCTCTTCGAACAGATGGAAAGGATCAGGACCGCACAGACGCTGCGTGGTCAAACTTGGCGAACCAAGAACCCCATGCGAGCGTTGAAGTCCCTCGAGTCCATCGTTGTGCCGCTACTGTTTTTCAGCCTCAAGCGTGCGGAATCTTTGTCCATATCCTTGGAGATGAGAAAGTACAACGCTTCCGACAAACCAACACTCTACAAACCTTTGAGACTGTCTTGGGTTGATTCTTTACCTTTGCTGATGATAGCTTTCTTGCTTGTCTCAGAGTTCTTACGATGGTAGTATTTCACCAGGAGGTGTGAGCATGAAGAGGTTGATTCTGTTGATGTTGGTACTGGTTTCAACGCTTTTGTTAGCCAAACCGAGTCGCGTAGCGTACGTGATAAACGGTTCGCTCGGAGACCAGTCTTTCTACGATTCTGGATACGCAGGGATCAAGAAGCTCGAGCAGGACTTCAAAGTGCAGACGAGGGTCATAGAGTGCAACTTCGATCCCTCGCTCTACTATCCGAGTTTGGTGACAGCGGCACAGTGGGCGGACGTGATATTCGTCATATCCTACGGCTTCGAAGAGGAACTCAAACAAGTTGCAATGAAGTTCCCGAACAAGATCTGGGTGAACATCGACACCGTTGTGCAAGATGAGAAGGGTATCATCTCCAGTGTCGATTACCGTGAAGAGGAAGGTGCGTTCCTTGCGGGAGTCGTCGCAGCCATGGTCACGACGATGACGAACTTGCCCGGCATCAACCCAGAGAAAATCATCGGTGCCGTCGGTGGAGACGACGACATAGTGATAAGGTCCTTCGTCTACGGTTACGAGCAGGGAGCGAAGTACGTCGATCCAGAAGTTCAGGTGAAGGTGATCTACGTCGGCACGTGGGACGATCCAGCGAAGGGTAAGCAGGCTGCACTCCAGCTCTATGCCGAAGGTGCGGATGTGGTTTTCCAGATCGCTGCGCTCACAGGTTTCGGCGTGCTTCAGGCTGCCAAAGAAGTTGGTAAGTACGCCATCGGTGTGGACAGCAATCAGAACCCTCTGGTTCCAGGG
>JAPYWY010000226.1 GCA_028276125.1 Pseudothermotoga sp. | reverse complement strand
ATGACGATCTTGTTCCTGATGTCACGCCCGTAGTAAGAACCATCCTTCGTCTTACCTTCGACGATGATTTCCACCACTCTGCCAAGGTACGCACCGTTCAGCTCGGCGTTTATCTGCTTCTGGATTTCCAGCAGCTGGTTCAGCCGTTCGACTTTGACTTCCCTCGGCACATCGTCGCTGAAGAACCTTGCCGCCACCGTGCCAGGTCGAGGTGAGTAAACGGCCAGATTGAGTCTTTCGAACCTTGCTTGACGCACCAAATCGATCGTGGCTCTGTAATCTTGTTCAGCTTCCGTCGGAAATCCTACGATGACATCGCTACTTATAGATGCGTCAGGGACTTTGGCCCGTATCTTTTCCACCAGATTCAGAAACTGTGCCGAAGTGTAACGACGATTCATCATTTTCAAAATACGATCGCTGCCCGATTGCACTGGGATGTGGAAAGATTTTGCCGCTTTGGGATTTTCCGCGACCACTTCTATGAGTTCATCGGTGATGTCGATTGGATAAGATGTCAAGAACCATATTCTCTTTATTTGTTCGAACTTGCTTGTCGCCTCGATCAGCTTCGCGAGATTTGTGCCATCTTTCAGATCTTTCCCGTAGGCATCTACGTTCTGGCCTAAGAAGGTGACTTCGATCGTGCCTTCTGCGACGAGTTTCTCCACCTCTCTCAGCACATCTTCCATGGGTCTGCTACGCTCTCGACCACGGGTGTAAGGCACGATGCAGTAAGTGCAGAACCTGTTGCAACCGTGTATGATGGTTATCCAAGCGTGATGTCTCACCTTGCGAAACCTTGGAACATCCGCTTCAAGAAGGTGCGTTCTGTCTTCAAGGTGAACCACTTTCTCCCCTGCCACAGATCTTCTCAGCACTTCAGCGACATCCACTATGGAACGTGAACCAATAACAAAATCGGCTCCGAGTGTCAAAAGCTTTTCACCCTCCAGGTTGGAACCACAGCCGGCTACTCCGATGAGCTTTATCTTACCTTGTCTCTTCAACTTCACGAGTTGGCCGAGCGCCGAGTGATATTTGTCCTGTGATTTCTGCCTCACCACACACGTGTTCAGTATGACCACATCGGCGAGTTCGACTTCATCAACGATCTCAAAGCCTTCGCGAAGCAAAATTCCTGCCATGATCTGTGTATCGTTCTCGTTCATCTGACAGCCGTAGGTCTTGAAATGCACCCTCATGAATGAAAAGAGGGGGATCGACTCCCCCTCATTCTTCCTCCTCTTCGAGGTCCGTATCTTCAAACAGGTCCGAGATGTCTATCTCGCTCTCCTTCTCCTCGGGAACCTCAGCTTTCGGTGCCTCCTGAGGTTCCGGCTCAGCGAAGGAGACACCCTCTCTACCTTCCAGATAAGCGTCGGCTATCTTGGAAACGATCAGCTTGATAGATCTTATCGCGTCGTCGTTTGCTGGGATTACGTAATCGATTGGATCCGGGTCGCAGTTTGTGTCTACGATCCCCACGACGGGTATGCCGAGAATGTTCGCTTCAGCGACTGCATTCTTCTCCTTCCTCGGGTCCACGACGAACACGATCTCAGGCAGTTTATCCATACCCTTAAGACCACCAAGGTTCTTGCGAAGCTTTTCAAGCACCTTTCTCAACCTGCTCTGTTCTTTCTTTGGTAACTTCGCGAGTTCTCCGCTCTGTTCCATTTGTTCAAGTTCGATGAGTCTGTCAATCCTGGATTTGATCGTTTTGAAGTTCGTCAGCAATCCACCGAGCCACCTATTGTTGACATAGAAGGCACCACAACGTTTGGCTTCTTCTTCGATGACTCGTTGTGCTTGCTTCTTCGTACCTACCATGATCATGGTTCCACCTTCACTGGCCTTGGCTCGGATGAACTCACACGCTTCTTCAATGAGTTTGAGCGTCTTCTGCAAGTCAATGATGTAGATTCCCTTGCGGCTGCCGTAGACGTACGGTGCCATCTTGGGGTTCCAACGTCTCGTGCGATGACCGAAGTGTGCACCCGCTTCGAGCAACTGTTTCATCGTTATAACTGGCATTACAACACCTCCCGATTTGGTTGAACCTTCCGCCTTCGTCATCTCCCTTGCCGACCCTGTCAAGGGCACCGAGGCTCGGGATCAGAAGGCGTGCTTTTTGGCTAAAGTATTATTGCGCACGATTGTTAAATGTTGGTTTTCATCGAATGACGTTCAATTGCTTCGGCGAAGTTCGTAGAGAAACTTGCCCCCGTGCTCGATCCACAAAGAATCCTCATCCATGAAATCTTCACGGCGTACTGATTGATAGGCTCTGTAACCGAGCGAGACGGCTTCGCACTCTTCCTTGCTTATGCCCGTGGCGAGCGTGACGTTGAACAGGCATTCCTCTTCGCCTGTCGTGGGGTCGTACCTTCCATCGCCTCGAACGTTTATCACGTGCGCAGCAACGTTCCTGTCGAAATTGGGATGTCTCTTCAAAAACTCTTTCACATAATCCTTGCAGTGATAACCGATCAGTCTTATGGCTCGGTCCATCTCTTTGTTCGAGTGGAAGACTTTTATGTGCGGTGCATAGATTATGATCTCCCCACCGGGTTCTATAACGCCGGGACGCTGCAACTTATACGAACCTTTGCCCGCTGTCCAGATCTCGTCGTAGTTTTCATCGATGACCTGCACGGCGCGTTTCACGGGCTTGTCGATGTACACGATGTGAACCTTCTTGCTCGCTTCCGCAGCTCGCCTGTATGCCTCGAGAGCCCCATCGTACCCTTCGCCGAAGTAAAGGCCCTTCGCCACAACGCCGGACGAAGATTCTTCGTAGACCATGTTGTAAAAGATCACAGGGGAACGGACCTTTTCGAACGCCATCTTGCAGGCCTCGTTGATCACGTCCCTCGCGGGATTATCCACCAGGCCTATCAACCTCGGAATGCCTATGAGCACCGCCGCCCAGTGGAAGAGCCCAACGACATCGGGTCCCGCGATACCGGGTACGATCGATTTCAGTCCGCCGGAAAAACCAGTCGATTCATGTGGAGAGGTTCCACTGAGCACTATGATGAGATCGTACTTCTCAAAGAAAAGCTTGTTCAGTGTCACTGGTAGAGTCTGTTGCAAATCTCCCATGGTCTTCTGGCTCACGAATTCTGCGCTCAGTTCACCGACGTTCATCAGGGCATTTGGGTTTGCATACTCGTGGTTGAACATCACGAACTCTTCTTCGAAAAGTCCAAGTTTTTTTCTTATTTCCTGTTCACTCATCGCTCTGTGGGTTCCACTCGCGTTGAGCGTGTGAAGAATTCTCAAACCTCTCTTCTTCAACTCCCTGTGGATGATAGGAACGAGCACGTGTGAGAAATCGACACGCGTGTAATCTGGATGGACCAGCAGGACCTTTTCAAGCCCT
>JAPYWY010000031.1 GCA_028276125.1 Pseudothermotoga sp. | reverse complement strand
CGTTCTGGCGGAGGTGATCTTGATATATCTGTGTGCGTTCTTCACGATGCTGTCGGCCATCGTCTATCTTTACCAAAACAGGAAAGCGCTGGGGGGATGAACGTGAGAACCTTCATTGCGATCGACGTGAACGATGCGGTGAGAGACGTGTCCCAACAGGTGATCGAGAAACTCATGAAGAGGGGATTCAAGGCAAACTGGGTCAGCAGGGAAAACGTGCATCTGACTCTTTTCTTCCTCGGCGAGGTTGATCCAAAAAGGGTTGCCGAGGCCGTGGAACACGTTTCTCACAGGATCAGAGGCTTCCCCTCGTTTTCGTTCGTTGTCGAAAAAGTTGGTTGTTTCGCTCGAGACAACCAGCCTCGGGTGGTTTGGCTCGGCGTGAGGGCAAATCAGCTCCTTCACAGGCTCTACAACGAAGCCAAGGCTGAACTGGCCAAGCACAGTTTCAACTTCGAAGAGAGGTTCTCACCGCACATAACGATCGGTAGAATCAAAGATTTCCCGGCAGCTTGGCAGCATCTGATAGAGGACATCACGTACGATCCCATAACGGTCGCAGTGGATCGAATATTTGTGTACTCATCCACCCTCACGCCCAAAGGTTCGATCTATAAAAAAGTTTATGAGTGTCTCTTTGAAGGAGGTTTGATCAAGCATGAATGAGAAGGAGCAAAAGGAGAAACTTGAGGTTCTTGAGAAAGCCATCAAGAAGATCGAGAGCAGTTATGGAAAAGGTTCGATCATGATCTTGGGAGAAGAGGCACAGATCTCTCCCGTAGAAGTCATTTCAACCGGTTCGCTCGCTTTGGACATAGCCACCGGTGTCGGTGGGTATCCCAGAGGAAGGATCATAGAGATCTTTGGCCCAGAATCCAGTGGCAAGACCACCCTCGCATTGCACGCGATAGCCGAAGCACAGAAAGCAGGAGGTGTTGCAGCCATAATCGATGCGGAACATGCTCTGGATCCATTGTATGCGAGGGCCCTTGGGATCGATCTGAAGCGTCTGTTGATCTCGCAACCTGATTACGGTGAGCAAGCTTTGGAAATCGTGGATGAACTGATTCGAAGCAACGCGGTCGATCTGATCGTCGTTGACTCCGTCGCGGCGTTGGTTCCCCGCACGGAGATCGAAGGAAGCATGGGAGACATGCAGGTGGGTCTTCAAGCGCGGCTGATGTCCCAAGCACTGAGGAAGATCGCCGGTAGCGTGAGCAAATCCAAGACCGTGGTGATCTTCACCAACCAGATCAGAATGAGGATCGGCGTGATGTTCGCCAATCCCGAGACGACAACCGGAGGCTTGGCGTTGAAGTTCTATGCGACGATGAGGATCGAGGTCAGGAAGAGCGACACCATCAAGGATGCGACCGAGTCGGTGGGAATAACCGTCACGGCGAAGGTTGTCAAGAACAAGGTTGCACCACCTTTCAAGAAGGCTGAACTGGACATCATATTCGGCAAGGGTATCGTGAGAGAGAACGAGTTGTTCAACCTCGGAGTGGCCGAAGAACTCATTCAGAAGAAGGGTAGCTGGTTCTTCTACGTTGCCGACGATGGTAAGGAGTACACGCTTGGACAGGGCAAGAACAACGCCGTGCTCTTCTTCGCACAGAATCCTCACATAGCTATGGAGATAGAGAGGAAGATAAGAGAAAAGTACAATTTGCCGATAGGTGAAAAGAATGCAGTTAAATGAGGCACTGAAGTACGCGAAAAGGCTTTTGAAGTTCAGAGTGAGGTCCAAAGCGGAACTGAGGGACAGACTGTTGATGAAGGGTTTCGATCCGAAAACGGTCGAAGCAGCCTTGGAAAGTCTCGAGAAATCGGGCTTCCTCGACGATGAGAAGTTTGCCTACCTCTACGCGGACGACATGTTGATCGTTCATGGCTATGGACCTCTCAGGATAAAGATGAAGCTGAAACAGCTCAAAGTGGACGAGGAAGTCATCGAGAGAGTTCTGGAGAGAATCATGAAGGAAACGGACGTGAAGCAGATAATGAAGAGGCTCTTGGAGAAAGAAAAGCTCAAAGGTCCCGAGGCGAGAGAATACCTCTTTCGCCGGGGTTTCACTGCAAAGGAAATAGATCTACTCAAAGAAGGAGGTGTTGAGATGTGATGATAGTTGTCGCATTAGCCTGTGCTGTGGCAGGTCTGTTGATAGGATATTTGATCGCAAAGTCGAGCATAGAGAAATCTTACAGAAAAGCACAGAAAGACGCTGAGAGCATCATCAAGAAAGCGGAACAAGAGGCTCAGGAATTGAAGAGAAAGGCAATAGTCGAGGCGAGAGAGGAAGCGCACAAGCTTAGGGAAGAGATGGAGTCGGAGCTCCGCAAGAAGGAACAGGAAGTCAGAGCCATCGAAGAAAGACTCTTGAAGAGGGAAGAGATGCTTTCGAGGAGGGAAGAGATCGTAGAAAAAAAGGAAACTTACTTGGATTCTTTGAGGTCCCAGCTCGAAGTGGCGAAAAAGAGGATCGAACAGAGGGAGAAGGAACTCGACGAGAAATTCACAGAATTGGCAGGCATGACCGTGGAGGACGCGAGAAAAATAGTGCTGGAGGAAGCACGTAACCGCTACGAACACGATCTGGCGTTGATGTTCAAGCAGATTAAGGAACGGTACGAGGAGGAAGCGGAGAAGGAAGCGAAGAAAATCATCGCAACGGCCGTGCAACGTTATGCACCCGAATACATCGGAGAGATCACCGTTTCAACTGTCAGCTTGCCCAACGATGAAATGAAAGGAAGAATCATAGGTCGAGAGGGAAGAAACATAAGGGCGTTCGAAAAGATCACGGGTGTAGATCTTGTGATCGACGATACGCCGGAAGTCGTGGTACTCTCGAGTTTCAACCCCATTCGAAGGGAGATCGCTCGCATCACACTGGAAAAGTTGGTCGCGGATGGAAGGATACACCCCGCGAGGATAGAAGAGATGTACGAGAAGGCTAAACAAGAGGTAGAGAAGGCGATCAAAGAGGCCGGCCAGGAAGCCGCACTGAAGGTTGGCGTGACGGGAATTCATCCGGAATTGATCAAACTGCTCGGTAAGCTCAAGTACAGGACGAGCTACGGTCAGAACGTGCTGGCCCACTCGATAGAGGTGGCCCAGCTCGCCGCGTTGATGGCCGAGGAGCTTGGGTTGGATACGGAGAAGGCGAAGCGCGGAGGCTTGTTGCACGACATAGGCAAGGCGTTGGACCACGAGGTCGAAGGTTCGCACACGGAGATCGGAGCCGAGATAGTCAAGCGTTATGGTGAACCGGATTACGTGGTGAACGCGATCATGAGTCACCACGGTGAGGCTGAACCATCCCATCCAGAGTCGGTTCTCGTGGCCGCCGCGGATGCTCTGTCCGCCGCTCGACCCGGTGCAAGGCGTGAAGATCTTGAGAACTACATCAAGAGATTGGTGAAGATGGAAAAGATCGCCATGAGTTTCAAGAACGTGGAGAAAGCCTACGCAATACAGGCAGGTAGGGAAGTGAGGGTCATCGTCGAACCAGACAAGGTGGACGACGCCGAAGCGGACAAGATGGCTTACGAGATCGCAAAGAAAATAGAGGAAGAGATGGAGTATCCAGGGGTTCTCAAGGTAGTCGTCATAAGGGAAAAGAGGTCCGTTGCTTACGCGAAATGAGGGGACGCTTGTCCCCTCGTTTTGCTTTTGAGGTGATGATGTGTACCTCGAAAGCGAAAGGACCAAGCATCCTCTTGTGTTGAGTAAACCCGCTCTGCTGCTCGTAGACCTTCAGAAGTATTTCTGCCAAAAGGAGGGAAGGGCTTACCTTCCGGGGGTTGAGAGAATACTTCCCAAGGCACAAAAATTGCTGAACGCGTTTGTTGAGAAAGATCTGCCCACGATCGTGACGATCCACAAGGGAAACAGTCCATCCATGGTGAGATGGTGGAACAACGTCGTCGATGACGACCAGACAGAGCCATGTCTGGACTGCAGAAGCTTGATCATCTTGTACAAGGATTCTTACGATGCCTTCCACATGACGGACTTGGAAGAAATACTCAGAAAGATGAAGGTCAAGCAGCTCGTCTTGGGAGGAGTCATGACACATCTATGCGTCGAAACAACGGCAAGAAGTGCATTCGTGAAGGGGTTTGACGTTGTCGTGGTTGAAGACGTATGTTGGGACAAGAACGATTGGTATCATTTTGCTGCGTTGAAGAACTTGGCGCACGGTTTCGGTGTGATCACTGATTCGGGTGAGCTATTGTGCGCGTTGGAATCGTTGGAGCTGGACCGGCAGGTGTGACTGCGGCAGTTTTTCTCAGCAGGTACGGTATCGATGTGACGATATTCGAAAAAGAGGAGATAGGAGGGCTCATAGCGAACGCTTGGCGAATTGAAAACTTGCCGATTCTGTCTCCATGCAGTGGGGAAGAGCTCATTGCGGTTTTAAGAAAGAGATTGGAAGAGAGCAGGGTGAAAGTGATCTACGAAGAAGTTTTGAGTGCAGAAGATGGAGTTTTGAAAACGAAGTCGAATTCCTACAGCTTCGACAAGTTGATCATGGCAACTGGTACGAAACCAAAAAGGATAGAGGATTTCGAATTGAATCGAAGTGTGGTCTACGAATTCAAGAGGCTACCACGTGGGATCGGCCGCTTGGCCATTTATGGAGCTGGTGACGCGGCCTTCGATGGGGCTCTGAAGGCGAAAGAGGTGGGTATCAAGGAAGTTCATGTGTTCAACAGAACGGATCGAATCAGAGCAGTACCGAAATTGGTTCAGCTCGCTTTGAGCTCAGGTGTGAAGTACCACCCATCTGAACCGATCCGCAAAGTCGAAGATCGTCATGGTGATTTAGAATTGTACACCGACGTCGGTTGTTACCAATTCGAGGCGTTGCTCTTGTGCCTTGGAAGGGTCCCGAATCTTCCTGTGCTGCGTGGTGAAACGAAGGATTTGTACGTTGTGGGAGACGCGAGTGGTAACTTCAGGCAGCTCGCCATCGCCATGGGACACGCACTCGAAGTGTGTATGAAGATCGTTCGTGGGGAGTGATGATCGTGAGGATTCTATCGAAGTTCGGCAGGGAAGACATCGCGGTGGTCTATCTTGGAGAAACCTCGAAGGGAAACCTCGTCGAATTCGTCGAGGCGTTACAGCCACCACTCTCACTGGCTGAAAAGTGGGTGCTCATCGTTTCAACATTGAAAGGTTGCCCTGTCAGATGCAAGATGTGCGATGCGGGTGGTTACTACGAGGGTACTCTGAGTGAAGAAGAGATAATGGAACAAATCGAATACATGATCAGACAAAGGTTTCCTGACGGCAAGGTTGCGAGCAAGAAGTTCAAAGTTCAGTTCGCACGCGTCGGCGAGCCTGCTTTCAACAAGGATGTGCTGATTGTGCTGGAAAGACTCAAGAACTATGAGAACCTCATACCATGTGTTTCAACGATAGCACCTGTCGGCTGTGACAGCTTCTTCGAACAGATGTTGAAGATCAAGGATGAACACTACAAAGGACGCTTCCAACTCCAATTCTCGATACATTCCACGGACGAAGAACAGCGAGATCAGATCATGCCGGTCAGAAAGTGGTCTTTAGATCAGATCGCTGAGTTCGGTGAAGAATTTGTGAGAAAAGGGGATCGAAAGATCACTTTGAATTTCGCCGTGTCGGAAGAATCCATTCTCGATGCTCGAAGACTGGTAGAAACTTTCTCAAAAGAGAAGTTCCTTGTGAAGATAACACCCATCAATCCGACTTACAGCGCTTTACACAACAATATCAAGTCTGATGTGGACACGAGCACGGGTATGCCGATCAAACACCGTAGGTTCGTCGAGGAGCTTCAAAGTGCGGGCTTCGAGGTTATCCTGAGCGTCGGGAACCTCGAAGAAAACAAGATCGCCAGCAACTGTGGCATGTACGTTCGAAGGCACATGTCGGAGCGTTTCAAGAACCCGCACTCGTACACTTACGTATCTTGACGTTTCATTGCAGTGTATCGACAAAGGTTTTGAAGAGCGGGTGAGGCTTGCCGACCTTCGTTTTCAGTTCTGGATGGTACTGGATGCCTATGAAGAAGGGATGTTCTTCCAGCTCGATCGCTTCGATGAAGTTCGATTTTGCACTGATGACGAGTTTGTAACCTCGCTCGTCGGGCATCTTGAAGAGTTGCGGGAACTCGTCGTAGTTGACTTCGTAGCGATGTCTGTGTCTCTCGGTGGTTTCTTCAACTTTGTAGATGCTCCAGAGTTTTGTGCCTTTGAAGATGTGCATGGGTTGGGCACCAAGCCTCATCGTTCCGCCGAGCTGTAGGATCCTCTTTTGCTCTTCCATGAGTGTTATCACAGGATAGCGCGTGTCAGGGTCAAATTCGGTGGAGTTGGCTCCTTCGTAACCGTAAACGTTCCTCGCGAACTCTATCACCATCAACTGCATGCCGAGACAGATACCGAGTATCGGTTTTTTGTGTTCTCTGGCGTAACGTATCGCCTTGATTTTTCCCTCGATACCCCTCTTGCCGAACCCACCCGGAACGATCAGGCCGTCGAATTCGGACAACGTGTCGCACACTTCTTCGTAGCTCATGTTCTCCAAACTCTGTGCATCGATCACTTTGGGCTTGACACAGCCCGCGAGAAAGATCGATTCTATTATGCTTTTGTACGCGTCGTCCGTTCCGAGGTATTTTGCAACCAACGCTATCTTGCGTTGCTTGAAAGTTCTTGGGTAATCCCAACTGAAATTCGAATCATCGAGCGTGAGGTTGAGTTTCTTTGCGACCCTCTTGTGAACCTCAAGGTCTTTCAGAAGTTCCACTATCGAGTAAACGTTGGGAACATCTGGCAAGTTTATCACCATGTCCTGTGGTACACCGCCGAAGAGTGCCACCTTCTTTATCGTGTCAAAGTTCACAGCCGTCTCGGTTCTGATGACAATCATGTCTGGGTTGAGCCCAGCCCTCCTCAGCAACTGCACCGATTGCTGCGTCGGTTTGGTCTTGAACTCGTTCGAGGTTCTGAGGTAAGGAACGTAAGTGACGTGGATGAACATGAAGTCTCCGAAGGGCTTTTCCAAGGCAAGTTGTCTGACACTCTCCAAGAACACTTCGCTCTCTATGTCACCCACGGTTCCTCCGATCTCTATGACGTTGACTTGTCCTTCGAGCGAGTCTATCCTACGTTTTATTTCGTCGGTGACGTGTGGGACTATCTGCACGGTTGAACCCAGATAACCTCCGTCCCTCTCTCTCTGCACTACAGTTGAATAAATCTGTCCCGCCGTTATGTTGTTTTTCCTGCTCATGTCTTCACCGAGGAACCTCTCGTAGTGGCCGAGGTCCAGATCCGCCTCGTAACCATCTTCTGTGACGAACACCTCTCCGTGCTGGTTTGGGTTCATCGTACCTGCATCCACGTTGAGGTAGGGATCTATCTTCAACACGTTCACCTTGACGCCACACTCTTTGAGTAACCTGGCCAAAGATGCACAGAATATACCTTTGCCCACTCCACTGAGCACGCCACCCGTTACGACGATGAATTTTTTCACACAGATCCCTCCAGAACAACCTCTGCCAGTCTTTCCTCCCCTTTGAGTTTCAAGAACTCCGCGAGTTTGTCACGTGTCGGACTCGCGCTCGAGCTTCCCACTTTCGTCACGGTCAAAGCGGAAGCTGCGATGGCTAACTTCAAAGCGTCCCTCACATCGAGCTTCTTGAGCTTCGCGAACATGTAGGCTGCGTTGAAGGCATCCCCTGCACCGGTGGTATCGACGACCTCCACGTCGTGGGCGTCGACGTGGTAAGACATCTTCTCGGTGTACAGTGTTGCGCCCTTTTTTCCCAGCTTCACGACCACTTCCTCCACACCCACGCTCAAGAGTTTCTTCGCGGCTCTCTCGATCTCATTTTCCTTCGTCATCTTCAAAATCTCCACCTCGTTCGGAGCCACGGTGTCTGCGTACGCGAGAGTTTGTAGATCAATGGTTTCGGAGAAGCCTGCTGGATCGACGAAGACGTACTTGCCGTTCCGCTTCGACATCATGATGACTTCTTGAGCTGTCTCACTTGGAATGCCCATCTGAACGAACACGGCCTTGCAGGTTTCGAGGAAGGTCCAGTCGACCTTGTCCGGGGTCAAGTACACGTTGGCACCGAGTATGTGAAACATGGTGTTTCTGCCGTCGGATTCAACCACAACGAAGGTTTTGCCTATCTGCTCTTCGCAACTCTTGATCGAACCAACCCCAACTCCATACTTTTCCAATCGTTTGAGTACTGTTTGAGAAATGGAGTCGTTGCCAACCGCTGCGACCAGTTCACACGGAACGTTCAGCTTGGCGAGGGCAATGGCCACGTTGGCACCTTTCCCGCCTATGTCCGTGAACGTCTTCGTGCACATGTGATTTTCTCCAACGCGTATTCTGTCGATGTAAAGGAACGTGTCGATGTTGATCTTTCCAAACACTGTCACGCTCATGTGCTTCTCTCCCTTTTCATGTTTTCATGAGGTGTTTCATCAGCTCTTTCGCAAAATCGCTGAGATTCACGTCGAACTTGAAGTCTGCAAGATCATCCAATCCGGTCCTTCCTCTGTTGACGATGAAGAGCGCTGCTCCGTGTTCTTTTGCGATGATCGGAAGTTGCGCGGCAGGGTACACAACGAGAGAGCTTCCGAGCACGATCATCAGGTCGCATTCTTGGGCGTGCAGTGTCGCTTCACTCAGCGCATGCATCGGCAGACTTTCGCCGAAGAATACGATGTTCGGCCTGATTAACCCACCACAGTTGCACCTCAGTACAGGGTTCGATTCGAGTAACTTCTTCACGGTTTCAAAGCGTTGAGTCCTTCCACATTTTGCGCAACAATATTCGAAGATGTTTCCATGAAGCTCTATGACGTTCTTGCTGCCGGCCTTCTGGTGCAACCCATCGATGTTCTGCGTAACGACGGCTTTGAGCAACCTTTGAGCTTCCAGTTCCGCAAGCAGAGTGTGGACAACGTTGGGCTTAGCTTCGCTCATGGGAAACAAAGCTTCTCTCCAGAAACGGTAGAAGCCCTCTGGATCAGCGTAGAAATAATCGATGTCGAAGACGTTCTCTGGGTACTTCGAGTACAAACCGTTCGGGCCCCGAAAATCCGGAATTCCACTCTCAGTACTCACACCGGCACCGGTGAGAGCGACGACGTATTGCGAAGCTTTGATCTTTTCGAGAAGTTCTCTCTCAGTCACCTCGGTTCACCTTTTTTGAACACGACTCGCGGAAAACTCATCGAACCTGTCGGTTTCCAATAAATCTGGTTATCCAAGGTTCTGACAGGGGTCGGCTCCACCGACAGCAACACGGCATCCTCGGGAACGACCACGACGATCTCCGAATCGGCCACAGCGTTGATCGACACGTCCTTGAGATTGGTATCCACCACACCTTGCTCAACGATGGCTACGTTCGAAAGCACCGCCTTCTCCATGACCTCGAGTATACCGGACCGCTCCGTCACAGTCGATTCCATCGAGATGACCTCGATCTGCCTTCCGAGCCTCTTGCTGACCTCCGCGAAGTATTGTTTGAACTGTTCGATAGAACCTTGTTTGTAGTTCTGCAGATACTGCTGTTGCTTGGATGCATCTTTGAAGAAAAGGCCGGCCGTGGTTGTGAAAGTGGCGGTGCCCGAATAATCGTACTCCATTCTGCTCCTGTAGTAAACGACCTCGAAGGCCGGCCGCTGCAAGAAGACACCGATGAGTTGCATCACGGTGAAGAACAGTACGAAAGCGATCAAAAGATAGAGTAACGTTCGCTGGTTCAATTCCTTACCTCCCAAGATATGTTAACACAATCACTCGGCCTGGACTATGACCTTCGTGCCAGATCTGACGTTCTTCAGCAAGTTCAAGCCTTCCTTGACCTTACCGATGACGTTCACGGCGCTCGCCGGCCTTATCTTGTCGTCGCTGATGGGAGTCTTGCCGAAGAAGATGCAGATGGCCCTTCCCGGTATCCAGAAGGCTACGTCGCCTTCTTCCACCACGTCTTTGCTGTTCTCCTCGACGGTGAGGCGAACAGGCGTTTCGAAGTATATCTCGTCGCCCCAGCGGTTGGCGATTGATCTGATCGGAAGTTCTTTCCTTATGGCCTCGATCGTGAGAGGTGCTTTCTTTTCGTCCAGCTCTGCCACACACTCGACTTGACCGAAGATGAATCTGAGTTTCATACCATGCCACCTCCCGTTCAAAGATTTTAGAGCAACCTTGTGCAAAGTTCAACGGCACGATATTGTAAAATTCATTCCAGTGAGAGAGGTGAGTCAAGATGAAGGTTCCTCTCTTCGACATGACGAGGCAGTACGAGCTGCTGAGGGACGAGATTCTAAACGTTGTCGATACCGTTTTTAGATCTGGCCGATTGATCATGGGGGAAAACGTCAAGAAATTCGAAGAAGAGATGCAAAATTATGTGGGTGTGAAACACGCAGT
>JAPYWY010000225.1 GCA_028276125.1 Pseudothermotoga sp. | reverse complement strand
GGACGCGCTGTACATAGCCGTGAGGTCTCTCGGTATAAAAGATGGGGATCTCGTGATCACGACGGCGTTCACCTTCTTCGCCACGGTGAGTTGCATAACGAGGAACGGTGGCACACCGATCTTCGTCGACATCGATGAACGAACGTTCAACATCGATCTGGATCAGGTGGAAAGTGTTTTGAAGAATCATCCATCTCGCGGGAGGATCAAAGCCGTCATTCCCGTTCATTTGTTTGGACGAACTGTAGACTTGGAGAGACTCGAACGCATCAAAGAACGATACGGCGTGAAGATCATCGAAGATTGCGCACAGTCTGTGGGTTCCACCTGGCAGTTTTCGGACGGCAATGTGAAGAAGAGCGGTAGCGTTGGTGATGTGTCGATACTCTCCTTCTTTCCAACCAAGAACCTTGGGGCCCATGGGGATGCTGGAATGATACTCACCAACGACGATCATCTAGCCGAGTTCTGTCGTATCTTCAGAGTGCACGGTGCTAAAGTGAAATACTTTCATGAGGTGGAAGGTGTCAACAGCAGGCTGGATGAAGTGCAGGCGGCCATACTGCGTGTGAAGCTCAAGAAGCTCGATGGTTTTCATCAGCGCAGGAGAGATCTAGCAAAGCTGTACAACGAGCTGTTCGAGAAGCACGCTTTGACGAACCACATCGTTTGTCCACCGTTGGGGGAAGGTTTTGAATGTGTGTTCCACCAATACGTGATCAGGGTGAAAAATGGACGCAGGGACGAATTGAAGTCTTACCTCGAATCACGCGGTGTTGAAACGGCGATCTACTATCCGTTGGGTATGCACAGGCAGAAGTGCTTCGCTCATTTACCTCGCGTGGAGCTTGAAAAGACGGATAGAGCCTGTGCAGAAGTCCTCGCATTGCCCATGTTCCCCGAGCTTCGCGAAGAAGAAGTCGAGTACGTCGTGAAATGCATAAAAGACTTTTTTGAGGAGGAGTGTGCATGCTGAAAGACAAGCTCATCAACAAAACTGCGATCGTGGGTGTGATAGGACTCGGTTATGTGGGTCTTCCACTCGCCGTTGAGAAGGCCAAGGCAGGCTTCACCGTGATAGGTTTCGACATACAGAGAGAACGTGTGGACAAGGTGAACCGCGGTGAGAACTACATCGGTGACGTCGTGCCAGAAGATCTGGAGAAACTCGTGAAAGATGGTAAGCTTTCCGCAACCGTTGACTACGACATGATCAAGCAGTGCGACGTGGTGACGATATGTGTGCCCACACCGTTGGACGAATACAAACAACCCGATCTCACGTACGTAGTGAACAGTGCGAAAGAGATCGCCCTGAGGCTGCACAGAGACATGCTCGTGGTGCTCGAGTCCACCACGTATCCTGGCACGACAGAAGAAGTGGTCAAACCGATACTCGAATCGAGTGGGTTGAGGTGCGAGGAAGATTTCTATCTGGCCTTCAGCCCTGAGCGCGTGGATCCAGGAAACTTGCTCTACAAGACCAAGAACACACCAAAGGTTGTCGGAGGTGTTGGTAAAAAGTCTTCAGAGCTTGCGAAGTTGCTGTACGAGAGTGTGCTCGAAGCACCTGTTTTCGTAGTTTCCTCGGCTAAGGCTGCGGAGATGACGAAAATATTGGAAAACACTTTCAGGATCGTCAACATCGCCTTGGCAAACGAAATGGCGATCATATCGGAAAAGATGGGAATAAACGTGTGGGAGGTCATAGAGGCAGCCTCCACGAAACCTTTCGGTTTCATGCCTTTCTACCCTGGCCCGGGTGTCGGTGGTCACTGCATCCCGATAGATCCGTTCTACCTCACTTACAAGGCCAGACAGTACGATTACCACACCAGACTCATCGAGCTCGCCGGTGAGATAAACGACTCGATGCCCGAATACGTCGTGAACAGGGTCATGAAGTTGCTGAACCAGAGGAAGAAATGTCTCAACGGTGCACACGTTTTGCTCGTTGGAATAGCTTACAAAGGCGATGTGGACGACGTGAGGGAATCACCGGCACTGAAGGTGCTCAAACTCTTGGAGGAGGAACAGGCAGAGGTCGTGGTGGTGGATCCATACGTAGAATCCTTCAAGTGGAAAGGTTCGGAAAGGAAGACCCAACATTTGACGGTGGAGCTCGCTCGCTGGGCCGACATAGCCATCATAACGACTGCGCACAGAAAGCGTATCGATTACAGAATCTTGGTGGAGAACTGCTCGCTCATCTTCGACACGAAGAACGTTCTGAAGAGTTTCAAGCTCTCGGGTCCGAACATCGTGCTACTGTGAGGGGGTGGAGACCGTGGCTTGGTTCATGTTGAGCCTTTTGTCGGGTGCAGGCTCGATGGTCTTGGCACTCGCGTTGATGGCTTACGTTTTGAAAAAGGATGCGGGTAACGAGAAAATGAAGCAGATCCACGAGGCGATCAAAGAAGGAGCACTCGCCTATTTGAGAAGGCAGAACAAGACGCTGGCCATCTTCGTCTTGGTCATGGCGATCGTGCTGGCAGTTGTCACAGGTTTCCTCAAAGGAACGACGATGGCTCTTGCGATGGCGATCGCCTACGTGCTCGGTTCGGCATGCACCACACTCGCCGCCTACGTGGGTATGAGGGCCGCCGTGGAGGCGAACGTGAGGGTGGCGGCCGCGGCACGAAACGGACTGAAAACGGCGTTCCCAGTCGCATACTATGGTGGATCAATCATGGGTTTGTTCGTCGTCGGCATATCGCTGCTCGGTATATCGATCTTGTTCTTCGTTTTCAAGGTGTTGCTGGGTTGGTCTGGCGCAGACGCGGCGAACGTCGTTCTTGGGTTCAGCTTCGGAGCGAGCGCTCTAGCGTTGTTCGCCAAGGCGGGTGGAGGTATCTACACCAAGACGGCGGACATCAGTGCCGATCTGGTCGGCAAGGTGGAACTTGGCATAGCAGAGGACGATCCGAGGAACCCTGCGGTGATAGCGGACAACGTCGGAGACAACGTCGGTGATGTTGCGGGTATGGGTGCAGATCTCACAGACTCTTACATCGCGAGCGTAGTTGCAACGATGATCATTGGTGCGGAGATCGCGAATGAAACGCTCACCGTGTTGCCCTTAACGATAGCCGCGGTGGGATTGTTCTCCTCGATGCTGGCCTTGCTGTTCGTCGCACGCAGTATAAAGAAGAGCCCGGGAAGGGCGTTGAACCTTGGAACGTTCTTGACGTGTTTCATCTTCGTGGTGCTCTTGTTCTTGGTGACACGTTTTTCAGGCCTTGAGGGAAATTCGTGGTTGGGAGTTTTCTTGGCAACGCTCACAGGTTTGGGTGCTGGCATAGTGATAGGACTGACTTCGGATTACTTCACCTCCATAGAGAAAAAACCCACCAAAACGATCGCCGAGGCATCGGTGACGGGCACTGCGATCAACATACTCATGGGTTTCTC
>JAPYWY010000224.1 GCA_028276125.1 Pseudothermotoga sp. | reverse complement strand
TCCAGAAAACAAGAAACCTTTGGGCACCTCCATTCGTTCACCTCCTCACGGATGAACGGCTTTGAACCCCAGAGCGGTCTGTTCTTCGAAGCAGAACATCACGTTCATGTTCTGAACAGCCTGTCCGGAAGCACCTTTCATCAGATTGTCGAGCGCCGATACCACGATCAAGGTGCCGGTCCTCTCATCTTTCGTGAGAGATATGAACACGTGGTTCGTGCCGAGACACCATTTGGTGGCAGGATATGTTCCAAGTGGAAGAACATGGACAAAGAACTCGTCTCTGTAGAATTCACAGTACATTTCGTGCGCCTCTTCGATCGATAGGGATGTTTTGAGATAGATCGTACACAGAATGCCTCGATTCATGGGTATGAGGTGCGGGGCGAAGACGACGTTGATTTTCCTTTTGAAGAGCATTTCGAGTTTCTCCTCCATCTCAGGCACGTGTCTGTGATCGACGAGGTTGTAAGGTTTGAGGTTTTCGTTCAACTCGCAGAAAGAGTAACTTTCATCTTGCTTTCTTCCCGCGCCAGAAACACCAGACTTCGCGTCGACGAAGATCTCGCTCGTTCCAAGGGCATCGTTCTTGGCTAGGGGTGCCAAGGCGAGGAGAACCGCCGTGGGGTAACAGCCTGGATTTCCAACGAACTTTGCGTTCTTGATCTTCTCTCTGTTCAACTCGGTCAGGCCATACGCTCTTTCGCATGCTTGGTAGTTTGAAAGTTTCTTGCCGTAATGTTCTTCATAGAGTGAAGGATTGTCGAACCTGAAGTCCGCCCCCATGTCTATGACTTTCGTGTTTTTCAAATCCTTGACCAGTTCGTAGCTGACACCCGCCGGCAAAGCCGTGAACAAAACGTCACAAGATTCGATTCTTTCGACTTCGATGTCTTCCAAGACGGTTTCGTCCAGCTCGAAAGGATAAACTTCGTTCAATTTCTTGCCCGCAAAGCTCTTCGAAGACAGATACGTTACTTCGACGTGAGGATGGTTGCTCAAGATCCTGAGGAGCTCCAAGCCCGTGTAACCTGTGACGCCAGCGATTCCCACCTTGATCTTCATTCATTCACCCCCAAGTTCTTCCGCAACGATCCTGTAGGCGTCCCTGAAAGGTATTCCTCGCTCGACCAATTCGTACACTTTCGCAGTTGCCAAGACTTCTTTGGTCAAGCTCGCTCGACATTTTTCCTCGTTCACTTCCAACGTCTCGAAGATCAGTTTCATCACGAGCAAAAGTTGCTCGACGATCTCGAAGGCTTCCAGAACAGTCTCTTTCAGTAGTTGAAAGTCTCTGTGATATCCCGTGATGAGGTTGCTCGTGATCATAGCGCACTCCATCTGTTTGGCGACGATCCTGTTGTGGTACGCCCTCACCAGCTCCAAAGGATCTGGGTTGAGCTTCTGGGGCATGATCGAGCTACCCGTGCACAGCTTTCTGGGCAAGGACAGATAGCCAATTTCCGCTAGGGAGAAGAAGATGATATCGCTGGCGAACCTGTTCAGATCGAAACTGATCTGGCTCAAAGAATGAAGAAGGAGAGATTCGTATTTTCCTCGACTAAGCTGGGCATGGATGGGATTCTTTTGAATACTCTTGAAGCCGAGTTTTTGGGCCGTGAAGCGTCTGTCTATCTTCGCAGGAACACCGTAACCGGCACCCGTGCCCAGTGGTGAACGATCGATCAGTTCGAAGACGAGTCTCAAAATTCTTAGATCGTCATCCAACGCGTCGTACAGAGCCATGGACCAAGTTCTGAAGTTCGTCGGCATCGCCTTTCTCGTGTGCGTGAAACCTGCGAACTTTATTCGACCGAACCTCTTCGAGAACTGCAGAAGTTGCTTTTTCAGTTCTTGGATCAGTTTTTCGATCCTTTTCAGCTCGTCTTTGTAGAGCAATCGGAGCGCTGTCAAGACTTGATCGTTCCTCGAGCGGGCCATGTGGATCTTCTTGCCGATCTCTCCAACCTCTCGAACCAAGAAGTTCTCGATCGCCGTGTGGCAATCTTCCTCGTCTGGCGAGATGGAGAACTGATTCGAGTCGATCAACTTTGAGAGTTTCTCGAGGGCAACTTTCAGTTTCTCAAGCTCTTCGTTGGAGAGATAGCCAACCTTCGCGAGCATCTCTGCGTGTGCGATGGAGGCGATAACGTCGTACTTGATCAGTTTCATGTCCGTGAGGTAGTCTTTACCCACGGTGAAGTGTTCGATGAGCGGATCGAGCGTGTAGCCTTTCTCCCACAACTTAGGCATGCGTCAGTCCCTTCCTCCACGCGAAAGGATCTTTCTGTTTCAAAACCAAGTTGTGCGCCTTCAACCTGATGGAGTGGATGTTTATGAAACCTTTCGAATCTAATGCGTTGAAACCACCTTCTACATCCATACTCGAGAGCGCTTGATCGTAGAGAGACGTAGGTGAGAATCTCGCCACGGGCATCACGTTGCCTTTGTAGATAGAAACGATCACGTAGCCATCGATCGCCTCTTGAGACTTCTTGAATGCGGCTAAGAGAAAGTCCATCTCGGGAGAGTACCAAAAACCGTTGTAGATGAGTTCCGAGAATTTCACAGACAGCATGTCTCTGAGGTGCATGACTTCCTTGTCCATCGCGATCCCTTCCAGATCCCTGTGGGCGATCCAAAGGATCGTCGCGCCGGGTGTTTCGTAGATCCCTCGCGACTTTATGCCTATGAATCTGTTCTCCACCATGTCAACTCTTCCGACACCGTTCTTCGAACCGATCTCGTTGAGGTACTCGAACAGTTCCAGGGGATCTTCCTTGACCGTTCCATCCTTCAGGTTCACTACCTTCGTTGGAATACCGTCTTTGAAATGGATCTGCAGCAGCGTTTCTTCGTTGGGTGCATCCTTGGGTGAAACGGTCCTGCTGAAGACGGATTCATCTGGTGTGTAGAGTGGATCTTCGAGTTTGCCAGCTTCGTGCGAGATGTGCATGAGGTTTTCATCCTCGCTGTAGGGTTTTTCAACGCTCGCCTTGATCGGTATGCCCTTGCTCTTCGCATAGTTGATGAGATCCGTTCTTCCCTTGAAGTTCTGCAGGAACTCTGGATCTTTCCAGGGTGAGATCACCTTCAAATGTGGGGCGAGCGCCGCGTAAGTGAGTTCGAACCTGACTTGGTCGTTGCCTTTCCCCGTCGCGCCGTGCGCCACGTACTGGGCGTTCTCTTTCTGCGCGATTTCGACTTGTTTTTTGGCTATGAGGGGCCTTGCCAGGGATGTGCCGAGAAGGTATCTGCCTTCGTAGATCGCGTTGGCCATGAGGGCGACGAAGATGAAATCTGTGACGAACTCTCTGCGTAGATCTTCGACGTAAACCTTCGACGCACCGGTTTTCAAGGCTTTTTCCTTGATGAACTGCAGATCATCCTTCTGTCCGACATCCGCCACGAAGGCGATCACTTCGAAACCCTTCTCGCACAACCATTTG
>JAPYWY010000223.1 GCA_028276125.1 Pseudothermotoga sp. | reverse complement strand
CTCTCTGTTCAGGTCGATCCAGGTACACACACGATCATCGCCACGATGAGTGGCTATCAAGATACGACCGTGACTGTGAACGTTTCATCAGGTGAGACCAAACGTGTCGATATAACTCTACCACCTATCATCAGAACGGGCTTCTTACTCATCTACACGAACCCCACGAACGCTTCAATATACGTCGATGGCAAATACGTCGGTGTGGCCGGTCCTACAGGATTGAGAGTGGAAGTCGATGCGAACGTTGTGCACAGAGTCGTTGCGAGTTTGCCAGATTATGAGGACACCTCCGTGGAAGTCCAAGTGGCGCCGAACGAGACAAGAACTGTTAATCTCACGCTCGAGCCGATCGTGAAGGTCGGCACGGTGAGCATCAGCAGTTCGCCTTCCAACGCGCTCGTGTACATAAACGGATATCTCAAAGGCGTCACACCGCTGAGGCTGGATCTGGAGTACGGCACGTATCAGCTCGTCGTGCTCAAGGGTGGTTACTACGCGGAAGTGTTGACTCTCAACGTGGACAGAAAATCTGTGAGCGTGAACGTAACACTCAGGCCGATACAGTGATCGATCCTACCAACGAGATTGAAGGGGGCGAAAGCCCCCTTCAATCTTGTCTCACGTCGATGATGGAAACGTTTGGGACACCTTCCAAGAGTTTCTTCTCGAAGTTCTCTCTGTCTAAAGATGGCTTGACCTTGATCACGACGTTGTACTCTTCTTCAGACTTTTCGTACGTACTCACCGCTATGACGTCTCCGCCACATTGATTCATCAAGTTCAGAATCCTTGCCAGGATGCCCGGAACGTTTCGAACCTTGAAGACGTACCTGAAACCTTTCTCCCGCGCACCCAACATGTTGATGAACACTTTGAATATGTCGGTTTCGGTGACGATACCAACGAGTCTTTCTTCCTCCATCACCAAGAGTGAGCCGATCTTTTTGTCCGACATGATCTTCGCTGCCTCTTCTATAGGTGTGTTGGGATGCACATGGACCACGTCCTTCTTCATTATCTGTTTGACTGTGAGTTTACCGAGCAGAGTTGTGAGTTCCCACACATCCAACGTGGTCGCCTGTGAAGGAGAAGCTTTCAAAAGGTCTTTTTCAGCAACTATACCGACGACTCTATCGTTCTTCACCACAGGCAGTCTTCTGATACCCTTCGTCCTGATGATCTCCATAGCTTCTTGAAAGGTTGTCTCCGGTGAAACGGTGACAACGTTCGTGACCATGATGTCCTTCACGAACATGCTAAAACCCCCTCCCGAAAGACCGTTTAAAAAACCAGCGTTGAAGATCCATCTTTTCATTAATGATACACCAGATCTCAACACTTTGTGGCAACAAAAAGGACCCCGAGAGGGGTCCTTCAAATCGTTTCAAAAGTCACATTACGGGTTTGCGCCACCCATGAGCATGCCGAGCAATCCTATGACCGCACCGGCCGCACCAACGATGATGCCTATCAAGCCCATGTTGTAAGCTTCGTTGATCTTCTTCGCCTGCTCAACCGTCGCCGCTTCTATGTCGCTCATCCACGGTTTGGAATCGATCTTCTTGGACAGGTTGGCAACGTTCTGCTCGGTTTGAGAAACTCTCTGGCTCAGAGAGGTCAACTGACCTGCCAGCGCTCCAACGTTGCCTTCGAGCACGCCCACCTTCTTCGCCGCACTGGCAGCGTCGGCAACATCTTTCTTGAGTTTTTCAACGTCGGTCACGAGCGAAGCGACTTGACCTTCGAGCAACGACAGCCTCGCATCGAGCTGGCGGGACGTTGTCTCGAGCGCCTTCCTCAAGCTGTCGACGTCCGAAGCAACCTTTGTTTCAAGCATGGCAACCCGACCTTCGAGATCGCTGAGGCTCTTTCTCAGCGTCGCGAGCGCCTGTAAGTTGGACTCCAAGCCGTCCACTCTCTTGGACAGAGCTGTCAGATCGGCCTTCGCAGCGTCGATGGATTTGGATAAGGTATCGAGCCTCGAAGAGAGGTTGTTGAATTTCGTATCGAGATCGCTCACTCTCGCGTTGACCGCATCAACGGAAGCCTTCAACTGGGACATGATCTGCGCGGAGATCTGCGCCTGCAGATCGGAAACGTTCTTCTCAACTGCGGACACTTTGGCAGAAAGTTGGTTGTACATCGTCATCATCTTGTTTTCGGAAGCGGCGATCATGGTGGGCAGATCTCTTCTCACTTGAGAGATCTCAACGATGGTAGATTTCAAAGTGGAAATTTCGGCCAGAACGGTCTGAAGTGTTTGATCCGTTGCGGCCAGTTGTTCCCCTTGCCTCTGCGTTCTGTTGATCGCCGTGCTCACCAGATCTTCGAGTGCAGATATCCTCTTCAACGCGGTTTGCATGTCAGCTGGGCCTGCGGCAAGTTGCTTGGTGAGATAGTCCAGCATCTTCTTCAGCGCCACCGCGACTTGGTAGCGGGTCATGGGGTTGTTACCTTGGAACGTTCCATCCGGCATGCCGGAGATGATACCGAGTTTCGACAGCTCAGTCACAGCCTCGTATGCCCAGTGGTTCACAGGCACGTCGGAGAAAGCCTGTGCCAAGATCAAACTTGCGACCAATGCCAGGACCAAAACGAGCGCCTTCTTCATCCACCTCACCTCCAGAACAGTTCTTTCTTGAACTATATTACCACAGCCATCCTCACTTTTTAGACTACGATTCTGGGCTCGCCTGTTCCTACAGTTCAAGTGCGAAACTCAGTGTAAAATCATTTGTGAAAGAATACTCGCAAGGTGCTTTGATGGGAAAGCTTTTGAGGATGTCTCTGATCTGCTGTGTGCTCGTGTTGCTACTCTTCGGCTGTGGTGCTCCGCAAGAGCAAAAGCCAACGATGCAGAAGCTTGTGGAGGATCTGGTCAAGACCATCAAGAACTCTCTCACATCCCCCACCGCGCTCGATGCTTATGTGAAGACCTTTACTTTGGAAACAAATGTTCAGACCGCGAAGAGCAATTTCATCAACAATCTCAGCAGCACTTTCTCTTCCCTCGGAAAAGACGTTGAACTGTTGAACTTCTACGAATTCTCCACCAAGTCGGCCACACCGATCTATTCCTTTGATCTCGGTATGAAACCAGACGTTATCGACAAGGTGTACGTGATGAATTTGCTGTTCATCGACCAAGCTCAACAGCGAAAAACTTTGTACGTTCTGCCGTTCATAACTTTGAAGAACGAGGCGAACAAGATCTATCTTGCCGTGATATTCTTGCGCGATGGCAACGTGGTGGTCTATCCAAAACCTATGTCTTGATTTACCACAATGTTAATTTACCTTTCGATGGCAACGTGGTGGTCTATCCAAAACCCATCGCGCCGTGATGGTTCGATTTCTCATCGATTTCTAATCATCTGTGTGTAGAATGCTCACTGAGGGGGCGAAGGCTGTGAAGAACTCACTCTCGATGGTGATCGTGTTCTTGTCCATCGGCGTGTGCCTCGCGATGAACGCGGCAAATTCTGTGAACTC
>JAPYWY010000222.1 GCA_028276125.1 Pseudothermotoga sp. | reverse complement strand
ATGGACTTCGACTACTTCGGTAAGGAAAAGGACAGGCTCATCGAACGTTGGAAGGAAGAAATCGAGTACGGAAGATGAATTCTCACGCTGGTGCGGCTTTGCCGCACCGGCTTTCTGAGGAGTGTAGGGAGAATGTTCACAAAGCAGATGAGAAGACTTTTGAACGAACCTGTTCTTCTCGCAATGATTGTCTCGGTGTGGGTACTGTTGGCTTTGTTCGTCGTCTATCCGTTATTCATGGTTGGGCTGAAGAGTTTCGAACCGAAGCCCGGCGTGTTTGGTTTATCTGTTTACAGAACGATATTCTCGAAGAGATATTTCTTGGTTCCCATCTTCAACACCTTGAAACTCGGTGTAACGGTAGCGTGCTTTGGTGTCTTGATTGGCTACGTTTTCGCATACTCTGTGGCAAAGGCGAACGTACCTGCAAAGGATTTCTTCAGAACTATCGCTACCTTCCCGATAGTCTCACCACCTTTCGTTGTTGCCTTAGCAGCTATACTCTTGTTCGGTCGGAATGGATTGTTCACGAGAAAACTCTTCGGTGGAACTATGCCGTTCGAAATATATGGCTTTTGGGGTTTGGTTATAGTCGAAACTCTGGCGTATTTTCCTACGGCTTTCTTGACCCTGGAGGGTACACTGCTTTCCATAGGCTCAGATCTGGAAGAAGCCTCGCAGAGTCTTGGGTGTAGCAAGTGGAAAACATTTTGGCGTGTGACCTTTCCACTGAGCTTACCAGGTGTTCTATCGGCGTGGTTGCTGGTTTTTTCGCAGTCGATGGCCGACTTTGGAAATCCACTCGTTCTAGGTGGCAAGTTCCATGTGCTGAGCGTTTCTGCGTACTTGGAGATCACAGGTAGCTATAGACTTCCCCACGGTTCGGCGCTCGCCATCATACTGCTGATCCCAACGTTGATCGCGTTCTTCGTACAGCGCTACTGGCTCTCGAGAAAGTCCTTTGTGACCGTAACGGGTAAATCCTTCCTCTCCAAGGCGATGGAATTGCCCAAATTGGCCAAGGTGATACTGACGATCGTGTGCTTGATACTAACAGCTTCGATAATGCTTTTCTACGGAACGGTGCTGTTTGGCTCGTTTACCAAGCTTTGGGGTGTGAACCATTCGTTGACGTTCGACAATTACAAGTACGTTTTTAACTTCAGCTGGGAGTATCTTAAAGACACGCTGGTTCTTGCCTCGATAGCCACTCCGATCTGTGGCGTGCTGGGAATAATGATCGCGTATTTGGTCGCGAGAAAAGAGTTTTTCGGAAAAAGACTCATGGAGGTCTTCTCCCTGCTTCCTTTCGCTGTCCCGGGTACGGTGGTGGGCATTGGTTATCTTCTGGCTTTCAACCAAGAACCTCTGATTCTGACAGGAACCGCCCTGATCATAATCTTGGTTTTCGTCTTCAGGGAACTCCCCGTGGGGGTTCAGAACGGTGTTGCGGCGCTGTATCAGATCGACAAGTCCATAGAGGAAGCATCCATGGACCTTGGGTGTAACAGTTATCGGACCTTCTGGAAAGTCACACTCCCTCTCTTGATGCCGGCATTTTTCACAGCTCTTTTCAACGCTTTCGTCCGAAGCATGACGGCCATCAGTGCAGTGATTTTCGTTGTGTCGGCGAAGTGGAATTTGATCACGGTGCGCATCCTGGGGGCCGTGAGCAACGGAGATTTGGCACAGGCTGCGGCGCTGAGTTGTACGCTTATCGGTATCATCGTCGTTGTCATGTTCCTCATGAGGTTTGTTACTGTCAACATCTCTTACCAGATGAGGCTCAGGAGGGTTGAAAAGTGAGCGAGTACTATGTCGAGGTAAGGAATCTGGTAAAACTGTTCAAAGATCCAGCCACCCGCTCCATCGTGAGGGCTGTGGATGGGGTCAGCTTTGGTGTCGAAAAAGGAAAGTTGGTCACCCTTTTGGGGCCTTCAGGGTGTGGAAAAACCACGACTTTGAGATTGATAGGTGGGTTTGAGATACCTACCTCTGGCGAGATACTCATCGATAACGCTGTTGTCAACGATCTTCCGCCCAATCGTCGTCCTACAGCGATGGTTTTTCAGAGTTATGCGTTGTTTCCGCACCTGAACGTGTTCGAGAACGTGGCTTATGGGTTGAAGGCGCGAAAGATGTCAAGGGAAATCATACGCGAAAAGGTGATGAACGTGCTCGCCATAGTAGGGCTCGTGGGTCTGGAGAAGAGATATCCCAACCAACTTTCCGGAGGCCAACAGCAGAGAGTAGCATTGGCGCGTGCGCTGGTCGTCGAGCCAAAGGTGCTCCTCTTGGATGAGCCCTTGTCGAACCTGGACGCGAAGCTCCGTGAACAGATGAGGGTGGAACTCAGAAAGATCCAGATGAACCTTGGGATCACGAGCATCTACGTCACACACGACCAGCTCGAGGCAATGACACTTTCTGATTATGTCATTGTGATGAAGGATGGCAAGATCCTTCAGACTGATACCCCTGAGATGCTCTACAGGTTCCCTGCGAACGTGTTCGTAGCCAGTTTCATCGGTCGGGCGAGCTTCGTTGAGGGAAGGCTGATCGAACAGAGGGAAAATGAATGTCTCGTTGAACTGAGAAACGGCAAGGAGATCAACGTCGAAATCAGGCCAGGTGTTACTTTCGCACCGGAGCAAGAGGTCTTGCTTGTTCTCAGGCCAGAAGGTGGCAAGTTCGTTCCGAGCAAAGAAGGGTTGCTGAGTGGAGAAGTGATCACACGGGTCTATACAGGTTCTACATTCTATTTCGAGATCAAGACGGATCTCGGACAGGTCAGCGTTGAGATGCACAGTCATGACATGCGGGCAATTCCTCAAGTTGGTGAGATCGTGGGTGTGGATTTTGAGAGATCTTCTGTGGCGGTGGTGAAGAAGGAATGAAACTGCTCGTTTTCGATCTGGATGGGACACTTCTGGAGAATGACGCATCACTCGATCCCAGAACGGTCGAACTGCTCAAACAACTTGAAAGCATAGGCATTCGAAGTACCATCGCCACGGGACGTTCGTTGAAGAGTGCAATGGGTTTCGTCGAGTCTCTCGCCATCACGATGCCATTGATACTGTTCAACGGTGCGCGCATCTTAGACCCAGTGAGTAAGAGTTATCTGTATTCGAAGTTCTTGCCGAGCCACTTGATCGAGAAGATCGTTTCGGATTTCAAAGATCACAACGTTTCTGTCTTCTTTTTCATCGACGAAGACGTTTACGCCATGAACGTGTCTCTGCACGCGACCAACTATATCTTTCGAGATGGACTCAGCTATCATCCGATCGAGAACCGCACACAGCTACACACCGCGAAGGTGACGAAACTGGTCTTCACCGGTCCCACTTCCGAATTGAGCAGGCTGGAGTTGTTCATCAGATCTCACCACGGTCACGAAGCGAACGTAACGAGATCGGAAGAGGATCTTCTCGAAGTTTTGCCTGCTGGTGTGAGCAAGGCGGAGGCAGTGAAATGGCTTTGTACGTTTTTGCAGA
>JAPYWY010000221.1 GCA_028276125.1 Pseudothermotoga sp. | reverse complement strand
CATCTGTTCTATTTCTGTTATGATCTTTTCATCGCCCGACTGAGCGGCGTAAAGCGTTTTTTCGAAAAGGTCTTCCACGCTATCAACGAATTCCACCAACTTGCTGTTCAGAAAGAGCATTTCTTTCTCGTAATGTAAAGTCCTCTCAGTCACGTCTTTCTTCCTCCTCAGCCTATTTTACCCGTCAAAAACTGCTTTGTGACCTCGTGTTTCGGTGTCTTCGCGATCGTGGACGTCTCACCGTACTCTATGAGTCGCCCCTCGTACAGGAACACCACCTCGTCGCTTATTCTGAGTGCCTGTCCCATGCTGTGTGTTACTATGACCACCGTGTACTGCTGGGCGAGTTCCTCGAGCAACCTCTCGATCTTTGTGGTGGCTATCGGATCGAGTGCGCTGGTGGGTTCATCCAGCAACAGAACTTCAGGCTCTACAGCCAACGCCCTGGCGATGCACAGTCTCTGCTGCTGACCACCTGAAAGTTGCACCGCTGGCTTTTTGAGTTTGTCCTTCACCTCGTCCCACAGCGCCGCCATTCGCAAGGCTTGCTCAACTTTATCCTTCAAGATGCTCTTCTTCGTGATGCCGTGTATTCTCAAACCGTAAGCGACGTTATCGAAGATCGACATTGGGAAAGGATTGGGCTTCTGAAAGACCATGGTAACTCTTCTTCTGTATTCTGTGAGATCTTTTATCTGATATATATCCTGTCCCCTGAACAAGATCTGACCCTTCAAAGAGAAACCAGGAATCAAGTCGTTGAGCCTGTTCAAGCATCTGAGCAGGGTACTTTTTCCACACCCCGAAGGTCCCATGATCGCTGTTATGCGTTTCTCCCATATCTTGAGGTTTATACTTTGTAACGCGGCGTGTTCGTCGTAAAAGGCGTAAAGATCCTTTATCTCAAAAACGACATCACTCACGCTTATTCCTCCTTGTTATCTGAACGAGAGAGTATACAGCTATCATGATCAGCACCATTAGGCTTGCCATGGCCTTCGCCATCCACTGTGATCGCTCCCCCAGGTTCATAACGATCGCATAGATGCTCGTAGGAAGCGTCATGACTGGATCTGTCAGTTTTCCTGGGAGTTTCGTTGAGTAGAACACCGCACCCGTCACCAAGATCGGTGCAGTCTCGCTGAAAGCCCTGCCAAGGGTGAGCATCAGGCTGGTCAGTATCCCATTCTTGCTGGCTCTGAGAACCATCAACGTAGCTTGAAGTTTGTTCGCACCGAGAGATATCACACCTTCTCTCAGCTCCTTTGGTACGGCTCTCAAGAACTCCACGGCGCTGTTCATGAAGAACGGTATGGACATGGTGGACAGTGCTAAGGAAGCTGAGAGCAGGGACGTGCCAAAGCCCAATTTGACCGAGAAAAAAGCAAGACCAAAAACGCCGTACACTATCGAAGGAACGCTGTTCATGGTCCCGGCGAGCGATTTCAAGAACATCGAAATTCTCCTCGGTGCCAACTCACTCAGGAATATAGTTCCAATCAGACCCACTGGAACCGATATGGCGAAAACCAAACTCATCAGCATCAGTGAACCGATGAGCATCGGAAATATTCCTCCTTCGCTCATCGCACGTTGCGGCCACGCCGTGAAGAAACCCGGTCTGAAAAAGTATGGTACTCCTGAAACGACGATACTGACGAGCACAAACAACATCACCACAAAAACACCATAGCTGATGATTCTCAAAGTCCATCTCATACCTTCACCCCTTGATCCATCGTTCGAGTTTTCTGGTGATCCTGTTGGTGAGCAGATTCAAGATCAAAGAACCAGAGAGCACGAGAAAGGCGATGAAGAACAAAGCGCTGTAGTGTAAGCTTCCAACGGCGACTTCTCCTATCTCGCTGCCGAGCGTCGCCGTGAGTGGTCTGACAGGATCCAACAATGACCTCACCAACAAGTTTGCACCTCCGGCCACCATGAGAACGATCATGGTTTCTCCAAAGATCCTGTTGAAAACGCTCAGCATCGCGTTGACTATTCCAGGTGCTGCATACCTCAGTTCGATCCACATCACAGCCAAATCTTTCGCTCCGAGGGCGATCGCACCTTCCACGAGTTGCCGTGGTACCTTTTCCAGAGATTGAAACGTTAAGCTCGTCATGAAGGGCAGTGTCAGCACGCTGAGCACGATCGAAGCGTTCAAGAAATTCTGTGCCGACCACGCACCGAGTCGCAAAAACCAATTTCCGAGGATCAGTACACCGAAAAGTCCAAGAACAACGGAAGGAATACCACTGACGTACTCGAGGATCCTGAGCAAGACTTCACGCTCTTTGTTCAACGCGTACTTGTGTAGGTAGATCGCTACACTCAAACCGATGGTCCAAACCCACACGCTGGTCCAAACGGTTAGGATCAGAGAGTTCAAGAGCATCGTACCGACCCCAAACTCCGGGTCTGTCTCCCAGACTGGATACCAATTGGGGGAGAACAAACCGAACCCAACTTCTTTGATCGCCCGGATGGATTCAGTGAAGATGAAGAACACTATCGCAAAAAGGGCTGCCGCTACGATGACGGCAGCCAGACTTGTGAGCGAAACGAATATGAAAGAAACCGTTTTTCTCATCATTCACCTGTTCCGTAGGCCGGAACGAATCCCGCTTCTCTCACTATCCTCTGTCCCTTGGGTGAAACGATGAACCTGATGTACTCAGCAACGATACCTTCCATTGGCCAGGTGTTGTTGAAGCGTTTCAAATCGATGAAAACGAACAAGGGTCTGCTTATCGGGTACGTGCCTTTGATGACGTTCTCAGCGCTCGGAGTGACACCGTTGACCTTGAGCGCCTTCACTTGCGGTGTGACGTAACCCATTCCCGTGTAAGCTATCGCGTTGGGGTTTTTCGCGACACTTTCGATTTCCGCTTGGCTGGATTCGAGCATCTGTACTCTCGGACTCAACTTGGCGCCGCCGAGGACTTTTTCGACCCAAGTTTCGAAAGTTCCGCTCGCGGTGTTTCTCGAGTACACAACGATTGATCTCTTTGGAAGCTTGGGATCAACCTGGTTCCACTCGGTGATCTCGCCGGTGTAGATCTTCTTCAGTGTCTCTATAGATATGTCTTCCAGTGGCAGACTCGGATGGACTATGACAGAGAGCGCGTCGTAGGCAATCAAGATGGGTACGAAATACCTGCCAGCCTTCTGCATCTCTTCGATTTCACTCGGTTTGAGGAACCTACTGGAGTTGGCTACGTCCGTTGTTTCGTTGAACAGTGCTTTGATTCCCGTGGTGGAACCTGCTCCTTCGAGTGTAACCACGAGGTTTGGATACATCTTTTGCATTTCCTCGACCCACAGTTGTGCGATGGGATAAACCGTGTTTGAGCCTTTGATCACGAGAGTTTGAGCCTGCACCATGAGGGTCATGACACCAACCATCAAAACGAACAACCACTTCTTCATAACTACACCTCCTTCGAATTCGTTCAACCTCATTGAACAGGAGCAACTTTTAGTGAGTGTGTGGTAGTATCAAAACTTTTTAACA
>JAPYWY010000218.1 GCA_028276125.1 Pseudothermotoga sp. | reverse complement strand
GTCAAACCTTCCGTGATTATCTGAAGAACGGTCATCCTCGGGTTCAAAGAGCTGTACGGATCTTGAAAGATCATCTGGATCTTCTTTCTAAAAGGTTGAAACTCGCCCGGCTTCAAAGAGAACAAGTCGATCCAATCTTCTGAATCTCTGTACAGAAACTTACCTGAAGTTGGTTCGTAGACCCTCACCATCAACCTCCCAAGGGTGGTTTTGCCGCAGCCCGATTCTCCCACGAGCCCAAAGGTCTCTCCGCGGAAAACGTTGAAGGAAACATCGTCGACGGCTTTGAGATAGGACTTCTTCCCAAATCCTTTCTTGATGGGAAACCACTTGCTGACACTTGAAAGCTTCACGAGTTCTTCCACTGTTCATCACCGTCCGCGTACAACCAGCACTTCACAGAGTGCGTTGGACTGATCGACACCCGCTCAGGTTCTTTCTCCTTACAGACATCCATTTTGAAGCTACACCTTGGATGAAACCTACAACCTTTTGGATATCTTGCAGGATGCGGCACGCTACCCTCTATGGAGGCGAGCCTCTGTTTTTCTTGCCAATCGATCCGAGGCACAGAGTTGAGCAACGCCTTTGTGTAAGGATGAAGGGGATTTTCGAACAGTTCAAACACGTCGGCCGTCTCTATCACTTGACCTGCGTACATCACCACGACCCTGTCGCACACCTCCGCCACGACGGCCAAGTTGTGCGTGATGAGCATGACGGCGGTGTTGTACTTCTCCTTCAACTCGATCATGAGTTTGAGTATCTGTGCTTGTATGGTAACGTCCAACGCGGTGGTGGGTTCGTCCGCTATCAGAAGCTTGGGGTTGCACGCGAGCGCCATCGCTATCATGACACGTTGACGCATGCCTCCAGAGAGTTGATATGGATAATGCTTCACTCTACTTTCTGGTTCAGGAATCTTGACGTCTTTCAGCATCTTGATGACCTTGCTCGAAACTTTTTCTTTCTCCAAAAGTTCGTGTAGTTCGTACACCTCCGCGATCTGCCAGCCCACGGTGTAAACGGGATTGAGCGAAGTCATGGGTTCTTGGAAGATCATCGATATCTCCTTGCCCCTGATCTTGTACAGCTCTTGCTTTGGCAGTTTCAGAAGGTCTACGCCGTTGAACCACACGTGTGATTCTTCAGCGACGAAAGCGTTTCTTGGGAGAAGCCTCGTTATCGCGTAAGCGGTCACGCTCTTTCCACAACCAGACTCTCCAACGACTCCGAGGGTCTCTCCTTCGTCGAGTTCGAAGGACACATCGTCGATCGGTACGATTGCTCCCATGTTCGTTTTGAAACCGATCTTGAGATTTTCGACCTTCAGCAGCATTCGATCACCTCATGACTCGCTCACGAACCTGGGATCGAGCGCATCCCTGAGCCCATCTCCCAAGAAGTTCACGCTCAAAACGGTTATGAAGATCATGAAGCCTGGAAAGAACACGAGCCACCACGGAACGACCTTTTCGAGCCCAGTCGCGAGGATGTAGTTCATGGCACGCTGGAGCATGTTACCCCAAGAAGGTGTTGGGGGCTGTATACCCAGACCAAGATAACTCAACGAAGACTCTGCCAAGATCGCGTAAGACAAATTCAGCGTCAGCGAAACGATAGTTATTGGCATCACGTTCGGAAGGATGTGCTTGAAGAGTATTTTCAACTTGCTCGTTCCCAGCACCCTCGCGGCCATCACGTACTCGTTCTCTCTCAGCGATAGAACGACTCCCCTCACGAGCCGTGAGACACCCATCCAACCGAAGACGGTCAGGACCAAGATCGTGTTCTTCACACCTGAACCAAAGACCATCGTCAAAATCAACAAAATTGGAAAGAGCGGTATCGATAGCATCACATCCACAAAACGCATGAGGAGCCTGTCCACTATTCCACCGAGATAACCCGAGAGTAGGCCAACCAAAAGACCTATACTTGTAGAAAGCAAAGATGAAGTCAAGCCCACAAAGAGTGAGATCCTACCACCGTACATGATCCTCACGAAGACGTCTCTTCCAAGTTCGTCGGTCCCGAAGAGATACCCAGCCGAAAGCGGTGGTTTGAACCTGTTCAGAAGGTCCATTTCATCGTACGCCCTGGATGTGAACATAGGTCCAAAGACGCTCAAACACACGACGCAACTGAGTGCGATGAGCCCGAACAGTGCCAATCTATGCCTCAAGAACTTCCTTCTGACCAACTGCCAGTAGGTACCTATGGGGAGTGGTGAACTCTCTTCTTCAAGCTCTTCAACACTCTTCTTCAAAGGCAAGACCATCTCTCACACCGCCTTCGCACCCAACCTGATCCTTGGATCGACGATCACGTACAGTATGTCCGCGAGCAAGTTCGAAAGCAAGGTGATCACGGCAAGGAACATCAAACAGTTGATCGCCAAGTTGTAATCGCTCGCCAAAACCGCTTCGTAGATGAGCCTTCCCATCCCAGGCCAAGAAAAGATCGTTTCGATGATCAAAGCTCCTCCAAAGAAATAGGGTATATCCAACGCAATGATAGTGATTATGGGAATCAGGGCATTCCTCAACGCGTGTTTCAAGATCACTCTTCTCTCATCCGCGCCCTTCGAGTATGCCGTTCTTATGTAGTCCTGATCGAGTACCTCGAGTAAGGCAGTTCTGATGTACCTGACCCAGTAGGCGACTTGAACCAAACCGAGAACGAGAGCCGGAAGTGCCAAGTGTCTCAAGCGATCGAAGAAAACGTTCCAAAAGCCACTCACACCGTACGTCTGCACGCCCGTTACGGGGAACCATCCCAACCACACCGAAAAGACGATTATGGCCATTAGGGCGAACCAGAAGGTTGGCAGGGATATCCCGATGAACGCCAGAACTGTGAAGAAATAGTCGAAAAGGGAATACTTCTTCACCGCCGAATAGATACCGATGGGAAAGGCGACGATCAGACCTATGAGCCAGGCTGTCACCGTCAACAGCAGAGTGTTCGGAAGTCTCTTCAGAATGATGCCAAGGACCGGCTGTTTGTACATCGAAGAGTAGCCCAGATCTCCTTTGAGGAAACTCCAGAGCCACACACCGTAGCGAACTATGAAGGGATCGTCCAAATGATAGTACTTCCTCAGCTCCGCTATCTTGGCAGGATCCCTCGTCATGGCCCTTGGATTTTCCATTCTCATGGTCAAGAGGGGATCTCCCGGCATGGCGTTCAAGATGAAGAAGATGATAAGAGAGATCAGAAAGAAGATGGGTATCAACTCGAGAAACCTTATCAACAAATACCTTCTCAAGACTCAAGAACCTCCCTGTGATTGAAGATAGCTGATCGTGTACAAACCTGCGAGAAGTTGAATCGCCACCAGATCTTTTATCGGGATCGCTCTGTAGTTAAGGTTCTTATACAAACACTCCATCTTTTTCTCAAACATTTCATCCACATGCTGCTTCAACCTGGAAAGCTTTTCATCGTTTCTCACCTTCAGAACACTGCTCATCAACCTTCTGAGCATGCCCAAGCTCAAACTCTGGTAGAACTGAGTCACGTAGAGATTGTCGAACACTTCAGCCACT
>JAPYWY010000217.1 GCA_028276125.1 Pseudothermotoga sp. | reverse complement strand
TTCGACCCAAGCACGATATCGAACAAGGGCGTCATCTTCGACCCATCCAAACTGGAATGGGTGAACGGAAAGCACATGAGGATGTTGGACGCCGAAGAACTATTCAAAGAATTCAGCGACTGGATAAACTTCACGGGCAGGAAGATGCCACAGATTGAAAAATCCTATGCTCTGAGAGTCGTTCAGGTGTGCCGCGAAAAAGTCAACACACTCGCACAGCTTTACGAGTTCGCCTATCCGTTCTTTTTCGACGATTACAACTTTGAAGAGCAGTTCATCTCGGAATATTTGCTCAGTCCGTATGCTGAAGAGCTATTGAAGAAAGCGATCGAGAAGTTCAGCAATCTCGAAGATTGGAGTGTTGCGGGCACTGAAAAAGTATGTCGTGAGTTGGCAGAACTTGGCATCGCATCGAAGAACAAAGTATTTCAGACGCTTCGTGGAGCGGTGACGGGACGATTGGTCACACCTGGTCTTTTCGAGACTCTTTCGATCCTCGGAAAGCAGAAAACAATTGAACGATTAACAAGGGCGTTGGAACATCGCCAAACGAAGACTCAGGAAAGAGCAACTCAAGCTTAGTCTGGAACGCGAACCAATTCCCATCGGACAGCAAACTTTGTTGAATGAGGCGCACCTTAGGTGCGCCTTTTGCGATTGAACAAACACTCGAATCGGGATCAACTTTTCGGCGAGAGTATTATGACTGCCAGAAGCACAAGGTCTTCATTTGAGTTGTTCTCTACAGAATGTGTCTCGCCCGACATAGTGAGACAGACGTCGCCTGCTTCTATCTCCGTAGGTTTGTCGTTGTCGTAGAAAGTTCCCTTGCCGGAAAGGACAAAGAATATTTCGAATTCGTTCTCGTGCCTGTGCGGACCTATGGATGTTCCAGGTTTCAACGTGAGTCTTGCGAACAACCTTGCCTCGTTGGCGAGCTGGTTTCGTTCGACCAGGTGAACTATCTCCACTTGCCCCTTTCCGCCTCGCATGTTCTGAACGATTTCTTTTCTCATACCCTCAGGTTTGAAGACCATCGCGGCACCTCCAATTCTTTTGTACCACATGTTCCCTTCTCAAAGACAACGGCTCACTTTTCTCATGAAGAGCTTTGAAGATATCTCAACACCGCTCAGTCGAAAGGCCTTCATGATCTTCTCACTATCTCTGAAAAGATGAAGCTGAAGTGTGTCCATCGGCTTAACATCGCTGAGTGAGACTCCGAGCATTCTCACCGGTGCTTCGTCAACGGTTCTCGAGAAGATCGAATCCAAAAGTTCGGTGAACTTCAAAAAATCGTTCGACCAATCACTCAAACTCCTCGAACAGGAAACTGTACCAGATTTTGCGCTTTTGACGATCAGAGAAACGGTCCTCGCACCGTAACCTTCTCTGACCATTCTCAGATAAGCCCTATAGAGAAGGTATATCGCCACTTGCTTCAGGGTGTAATTTTCCGACACATCGAGATCGAAGGTTTTCATATGTGAGAAACTCTTTGGAGGTTTCCTCCTGAAGAATTCCTTTCTGTCGAAGCCTTCACTCAGAAGAGAGGAAACAAGATCCTTTATGCTCTCTGGCGCAGAAGGTGTTTTGGAGAATTCTATCAAGTTGCCCACAGTTTCAACATTCATGCGCTTCAAGTACTCTTCTGTCTTCTGACCAACACCAGGAATAACGGAAATTGGTAGATGTTGTACAAAAGGAAGGATCTGTTCTTTGTCCACCATTTTAAAGCCATTCGGCTTGCACGTTTCAGAGGCGATCTTGCTCAAGATAGGGTTCGGTGCGACTCCAATGGAGCAAGTAAGACGATGCTTTTGAAAAATTTCCTGTTTCAATCTCTTCAGCCTCTCGATCGGGTTGGCAATGTTGAGGTCTATGTAAAATTCGTCTATGCTACTTCTGATGTAGATGGGGAAGAACTTGCACACGAGTGATTCTATGTCCAGCGAAATGGACTCATACTCGGCGAAGTCAGCCTTCACCAAGACCAAGTTTGGACACAATTTCTTGGCGATCTGCGGCGCCATACCAGTCTTTACACCGAACTTCTTCGCAACGTAGTTCGCGGAGGATATCGCCGTCCTTTTCCCCCAACCTATCACCGCAACGGGTTTACCATTCAAAAAAGGATTCCTCGCACATTCCACGGAGGCAAAGAAAGCATCCATGTCCAACAATGCCACCATCGGATACACCCCACACAATTATAGTATACTGATGATTAAATGTCAACTTATGAATACTTATAAACCGGGGCACGCATCGTACCAACTTCACGATCTTTCGCTCTTGTTCGCACTTCGTATGAGATCCAGATATGATGGATCGCTCAGTCCGATATCAAAATTCGTCACGGTCGGGATGAACACTGAGAGGATGGCAGTGATATAATCATCTCAGATCTTGTGAATTTCTTAACAGGAGGTGAAGCAGTTGCAGGACGTCTGCGTGACGGGAGAAAGACTCTTCAAAGAACTCGACGATTACATGAAGTCCATCAACGCAACACCTGACAAGCTCATCTCTGTACTTCAGAAGGCTCAAGAGATCTTCGGTTATCTTTCACCACAAGTTCAGCAGTACATAGCCGATGCACTCAACATTCCAGTGTCACAGGTCTACGGCGTTGTCACGTTTTACAACTTCTTCTCGATGACGCCGAAGGGCAAGGTACAGATAAAGGTATGCCTGGGAACGGCGTGTTACGTCAAGGGAGCTGATAGAGTCTTCGAACGTTTCTTGGAAGAACTCGGTGTGGAACCAGAAAAACCGACCAAAGACGGACAGTTTTCCGTACACGCGGTCAGATGTTTGGGTGCGTGCAGTATGGCACCCGTCGTCTTGATCGGTGAGAAGGATTTCTACGGCAGGCTGAAACCCGACATGGTACCGAGGATCATAGCCAAGTACAGGGAGGTGAAGTCATGAGTAAAGTTAAATCCATTGAGGATCTCATGAAGATCAAGGAGAAAGCCCTGAAGGATTTGCAGCTCAGAGACACGGGTAAGAGGGGTAAGATCACCGTGGCGATGGGTACGTGTGGTATTGCGGCCGGTGCAAAAGAAACGCTGCGAGCGATCGTTGAGGCCCTTGCAGAAAACAACATCAACGACATCTCCGTGGTGCAATCTGGTTGCATGGGGCTCTGCGAGGTGGAACCCACGATCGAAGTTCGCTTGGAAGGTCAGGAGCCCGTGGTGTATGGGCACGTGACCCCGGAAAATGCAAAGCGAATCGTGAAACTTCACATACTTGGGAATCAGATCGTTTCCGACCTGTTAGTACGAAAGGGAGAGATGTGATGTGCCACTCACCACGAGTACCATTCTGATATGCGCTGGAGGTGCATGTATCTCGTCCGGAGAAACCAGCGTGAAGGAGGCTCTTCAGAGGGAAATAAGGAAGTACGGCCTCGAGGAAGTCGTAAGGATAGTTGAAACGGGTTGTATGGGCGCATGTAGTCTTGGTCCTATAATGGTGGTATATCCCGAGGGCGTTTTCTACCAAAAGCTCACACCTCAGGCTGCCGAGAAGATCGTTCAGGAACATCTGCT
>JAPYWY010000216.1 GCA_028276125.1 Pseudothermotoga sp. | reverse complement strand
CCCAGAGGTGATGTGCAGCCTGTACGACATCGGTTACATGTTCAACTTACTTTTAGATTTGAACGACGACGGCAACGTCACTGATGAGAAATTCGTCAAAGATGTCATAAGCAATCCCGCTTCGATCGTCGAATTCTCAAAGCAAGCAACGAGCGGGTTGTACAGCGATACAAAAGATTGCGAAGAATTCATCTGGGCTTACGGAATATTGAAAGAGATGTTCGATATTCTCTCGATCTCGGCGACTTTCCCGACTCTTGATGCGACGGCTCTTTCTGACAAACAACACATCTCTGATGTCTTTGAAATCTTGTTTGGAGAGTGATGACAGATGAGAAGAACATTGTCGTTTTTGCTCACATTGCTCGTCTTGCTCGCCTTCTCTTACCAATGGGAGAACTGGCCTGGTTTCTTCAAGCCCATGAAGAATTCGGCGATGGGTGGAACGTACGTCACAACGGCGGAAGGGATCGAATCTCTGTTGCTCAATCCAGCACTCTTTGAAGCTGGCGGTGCTGTCGGATCGAATTTGAACCTATCAGAGAACGTCGCAACGATAGCGCCCAAACTTTTCGAACTGCTGAAAGATCCCAACAAGATAACCCAGCTCGCCACTGACACAGAGTTTCTCAAGGCTGTGCAAGGCGTCCATAGCTATGGCCTGGATCTCTACGGTGGTTACGGAACGAACCTGGTTTGGGCGAGCGTTGGAGGTCTTGGAGCCTTTCAAACAGAACTTTTCTGGAACCTTTCGTCGCTCATGAACTTGTCGCAAGTTGAGCTCGGTGCGTGGGCAAGTTATTTTGGAATGCTTGGAGGCTCTGTGAAATTGACGAAAGATTTGAAGATCGGTCTTTCTGTTGGCTTTGGAATGGCAGGAACACTCATACCCGCAACTGGTACGTCTTATCCGGCGACGGTCGATGTGACAAATCAGAGCTCTCTGACCGCTGTTCTTCCCGATGTTTCAAAGCTTTTCAGCTACATCGATACACCGTTCTTCGTGTTCAACGTTGGTGCCCTCTACAGGTGGAACGATCTTTCTTTGGGCGTGGCCTTCCATTACAATTCGAAAGACATTCTCAGGGACGGTCCCACACAGGTTCTTTCGGCCGGTGTATCTTACGATCTGAAGATCTTGAAACTTGCCTTCGAAATGGAGGACATCTTGAACGCGCAGAAATCGCTGTACAGAAAAATGAATCTTGGCCTGGAAAGCAATTTCGGATTTCTCAAACTCTACGCAGGTTTACACGCAGGTTGGCTCACGGGTGGTTTGAAGCTGGATGTACCTTTCTTCAATGTGGCCTTCAGCACGTACGTGGTTGAGTTCTCACCGAACGCAGGGTTGATGGGAGAAAGAAAGTACACGTTGAGCTTTTCTACGAGGTTCTGAAGAAAAGGGGCCGACAGGCCCCTTTTCAATCGAGTTTTTCGAGCAAGGCTTTGTAGGCTCTGTAGGTTTCGAAAAGATCCGCCTTAGAAACCAGTTCGAACGGTGAGTGCATTCCGAGCAAGGCTGGTCCCATGTCCAGAACGCAGGCTCCCTTCTCCGCCAAGAACTTTGCAACCGTTCCGCCACCACCACGATCTACCTTACCGAGTGTTGCTACTTGCCAAGCGATCTTTTCTTCATTCAAGATTTTTCTCACCTTCGCCACAAACTCCGCGTGTGCCTCGCTCGCGCCAGACTTTCCCCTGCTTCCAGTGTATTTGACCAAGCCCACACCGTAACCGAGCTTTGCTGCGTTCTGAACGTCGTGCACATCTTTGAACATGGGATCCACGCCTGGACAAACATCGGCAGAGATCACGTTGGTCTTCGCGAACAGTTCGTCCATGCCGAGGGATGTATCGGTGCAGCCCTGTGCTTTCAGAATCTTCTTGAGGAACAACACATAGAAGCTCGCCTTAGCCGCCGCGTTGCCTTCACTTCCTATCTCTTCCCTGTCGAACAGAATCACACCGCAAGAACGCTTTGCTCCTTCCGCCTCGATGAGTGCCCTCAAAGCGGTGTAGCCACACACGCGATCGTCGTGCCCGTAAGCGCCCAACAAGCTTTCGTCCAAACCAACGCTTCGTGCCTTCAAGGCTGGAACAAGTTGAAACTCCGCGCTCACGAAATCTTCCTCTTCGATGCCGTAGCGTTCTTTGAGGATCTTCAGAACGTACATTTTCACGGCCTCTTCTTCTTGACCCGCGAGAGGTATCGTGCCAAGGATCACGGAGAGCTTCTCCGCATCGAACTTCTGACTCACCAAGGCATCTTCTTTGTCGAGGTGCGGTAGAAGATCGGGAATCACAAAAACGGGATCTTCACAGCACTGGCCCAAATGAATTTCGACGACTTCTCCGTTGGTCCTCACAACGAAGCCGTGAAGCTCCAAAGGCAAACTGAACCACTGGTACTTCTTCACACCCCCATAGTATTGCGTCCGCGCTAAAGCGACGTTTTCTTCTTCGAAGATCGGTTGAGGCTTGAGGTCCAGCCTGGGTGAGTCTATGTGTGCCGCCACCAGGTTCAAGCCGTCTTGAAGTTTGCCGACCAACCGCACCGCGACGAGTGATTTTGCCCTGTTCACGGCATAAACTTTGTTCTGGGTTCCATCGAAATGCTCGATGTCCACAAAACCAGCTTCTTTCAGCATCTTCTCGGCTTCACAGATCACCATGCGTTCCGTTCTGGCCGTGTTCATGAAATCTGCGTACTGCCTGCTGAACTGTTCGATCTGAGTTCTTTCATGCTTGTGCCAGACGTTCTTCATCGTGAACTTCAACACTATTCCACCTCCTGATTTTTCATCTCACTTTCAATATTTTACGACAAGTGGTAAAATTCATTGTGGGAGGAAAAGTATGAGGATCAACGATGTTACTGGTATGTGGGCGATACGTCAGCTGCAATTGCTCTCAAGCCAGCAATCGAACTTGGTCAATCAGCTTTCTCGTGCCACGATACCGTTCAACCAAGACGTTTCTTCTTCCGCAATCGCTGAAAGATTGAGAGCTCAGATCAGCGGTTATCAACGGGCCATGTACGAATCACACAACGCCATAGGCATGCTGTCCATTGCCGAGGCAGGCTTGGGATCGATCCATTCTGCATTGAACAGGCTCAGAGAACTCGCCGTTCAGGCTTCCAACTCCACGCTCAGCGATTCTGAAAGATCTGCACTGCAAGAAGAATACTCCCAACTGTTGCAGCAGATCAACGCGACGTCCCAGAACGTCAGTTACAACAACATCAGGGTGCTCGCAGGGGAAGTCACAAACTTCAACGTTCAGACTGGACCGAACGAAGGTCAGAGGATGCGCATCACGATCCCCGCCGTGGACAGCGAAAGATTGGGCCTTGCCAACACGAACATCGCCAACATCGAGAACGCTCAGCGTGCAATCGAAGCGATCGATCAAGCTACGGAAAGTGTCTCGAGAACACGTTCTTACATTGGAGCAACGACCAACAGATTGCTCTCCGCAATCAACGAGATGAGTGGCACGATGATCAATCTTACTTCGAGTGTTAGCAGACTTGCAGACACAGATTTTGCGAGAAGCACGATAGAATTCTTCAGAGC
>JAPYWY010000215.1 GCA_028276125.1 Pseudothermotoga sp. | reverse complement strand
TGAGTTTCTCAACGGTTTCTTTGTAACCACTCACTGGCCTCGAGTAAGGTTCCTCGAGGTACGTCTCGGCGAAAAGATCCTGAACTCTGCTCTCGTGGTCTTCGTCGTAGGTCTTTATTTCTTCTACAATGACGGATTTCTCGAGCTTGATCGATCTCTCATCGAAGAGCGGATGAAAAACGATCTCTGACAGCACTTCGATCGCTCTCTCGTGATGACTGTAAGGTACCTTCGCAAGATAAACCGTGAAATCCTTCGTCGTGAACGCGTTGAGACTACCACCCACGACCTCCAAACTGAATTTCAGTGTGAATTCATCGAAATTCTTCGTCCCTTTGAACGCAACGTGCTCGATGAGATGCGCAACACCAGCTTCATCCCGCGATTCGCTTGCAGAACCGGCCGGCACAACGAACGCAAGGGATAAAGTTTTGACCGAGGAAATGGGCACGAAATGGATGTGCCCATTTCGAACTGGTAGCGTCTCAATTTTCACACGCATACCTCCGTATCAGTCTGCGTCTGACTGTGGGTTTCTCCTGCTCCGTGCCGGCCCTCTTTCGTCTTGGTGGAACCTATCCGACCTCGTGTGAGAAGTCCTTCTTTCTTCTGTTTGCCCCGACGGTACTTCCTCGAACTGGAGCCTTCCAAGGTTATCTATGTTGGACACCTTCACCTTCAGCGTGTCACCGATCTTGAGCGACTTCATGTTGCTCAAGATCTTGCTTTGATGCAGCAATCCGATCTTACCAGCCCCGACTTCGAGGAACACACCGAACGGTTCTATGCGCGTCACCTTACCCTCAAAGACGTCGCCAACCGCTATCTCCTTAACTATTTCACTTATCCTTTTGATCGCCGCATCGACCTTCTGCCCGTTGTTGCCGATCACGCTCACGCGCCCCGTCTCATCGTCCACCGATATTTGGACGTCGAACTCCTTGATGATGCCCTTTATGACGCGCCCGCCTGGACCGATGACTTCACCGACTTTCATTGGATCGATGACGGTCGTCTTTATGACGGGTGCGTAGGTCGATAGGCTCGACTTCGGTTTGTCAATCGTACTGTACATCTTGTCGAGCACGAACATCCTGGCTTCCTTGGCTTGCATCAGAGCCCTGTACAGAAGTTCTCTCGAAACTCCTGAGACTTTGCAGTCCATCTGGAACGCCGTGATACCGTCGCGTGTTCCAGCGACTTTGAAATCCATGTCTCCCCAATGGTCTTCTGCACCCATGATGTCGGTCAGCACGACTGCAGCGTCAGGTTCCAAGATCAAGCCCATCGCCACACCAGCCACATGTTTTTTCACTGGAACTCCCGCGTCCATGAGAGCTAAAGAACCCGAGCACACCGTTGCCATGGAAGACGAACCGTTGGACTCCAAGATTTCGGAGACGACCCTTATCGTGTACGGGAACTCGTCCTCGTCCGGCAGAACGAACTTGAGGGCACGTTCCGCCAGATGTCCATGACCGATCTCTCTCCTGCTCGGTCCTCTCAAAGGTTTAACCTCACCGGTGCAGAAGGGCGGAAAGTTGTAGTGCAACATGAAGCGCTTTGTACCCTCTTCGAGGATCGTATCGACAATCTGTTCATCCATGGGTGCACCGAGCGTCACGATCCCGAGACTCTGCGTTTCACCTCTGGTGAACAAAGCCGAGCCATGAACCCTCGGGAGCAGACCGATCTCACAAGTTATTGGCCTTATGTCCTTTGGCCCTCTGAGATCGAGTCTTATGCCCTCTTCGACGATTATCCTTCTCATCCTGTGCTTCATCAGTTCCTCGTACAGATCCTTGAGCTGAACCGCGTATTGGTTCAGAAGTTCTTCGGGGTACTTCTGCTTCAACTGTTCAACGATGGACTCGTAGTACTCGCCTATGGCTTGTGCCCTGGCTTTTTTGCCTTGTGTGAGCAATCTGTTGCGCAACTCGTTTGCGTCCACGAGCGCAAGAAAATCTCTTTCGAGATCCTCGGGCAACTTCACTTCCTCGATCTGCACCTTGGACACACTGAACTCGCTGAGAATGTCCTGCTCGAACTCAACGATCTCTCTTATCGCATCGTGCGCCTTGAAGAGCACTTCCACCATCTGTTCTTCGCTGACTTCTCTTGCCTCACCCTCCACCATGGTTATTGCATCCGCGGTGCCAGCAACCACGATGTCCAGCGAGCTCCTTTCGAGCTCTTCCTCGGTGGGGAAGAAAACGATTTGTCCGTCGACGAGACCTACCCTGACGGCGGCAACCAGTCCATTGAAAGGAATGTCGGACAGATTCAGCGCCAAAGAAGCCGCCATCACACCGACCACGTCCGGCGGGTTGGTGGGATCCGCGGAAAGGACAGTCACAACGACCTGAACCTCGTTGCGCAAATGTTTTGGGAACAAAGGTCTTATAGGTCTATCGATGGTTCGCGCAGACAAAATCGCTGCTTCGCTCGGTTTTCCCTCGCGCTTCACGAATCCTCCCGGTATCTTGCCTGCCGCATAAAAGCGCTCTTGAAACTCAACCGTGAGTGGCACGAAATCGACACCTTCCACCGCTTGGTCTGCCATGACTGCAGTCGCGAGCACCGAGGTGTCACCAACGCGTGCAAGAACCGCACCGTTGGCTTGTTTCGCCATCCTTCCATGTTCTACGTAAAATTCTCTACCCAAGATAACGCGTCGCCAGTATCTCAAAACCATCACCTCTCAACATGAAACTAAAAGCGGGCCAGTGCCCGCCCTCGTTTCGTTTCGTTCTTTCATTTCCTAAGGTTCAACTTCTCGATCAAATTCCTGTAGGACTCAGGGTTCGCTCTCTTCAGATACCTCAACATCTTTCTCCTTCTTCCGACCATCTTCATCAGGCCTCTTCTCGAATGGAAGTCCTTCGGATGCACCTTCAAATGCTCCGTCAAGTGATTGATCCTCGCCGTGAGCAACGCGATCTGGACTTCCACCGAGCCTGTGTCCTTTTCGCTGATCTTGAACTGCTCGATGATCTGTTGCTTTTGTTCTTTGTCCACAAGCACACCTCCATCTACTCAGCCTTCAGCCCAGAAGGGGTCCACGCCCACATCCGAGCCGAGGTCTGGAGCGGGCGACGGGGGTCGAACCCGCGGCCCTCAGCTTGGGAAGCTGATGCTCTACCACTGAGCTACGCCCGCTCACCAAACTATAATTATACCACCAATTGGCGGACTGTGAACATACCGTCTTGAATTTCACAACAAAACTTTCAGCCCAGTTCAGAACCCTTTTCGAGCAGTTCCAGAACTCGTTCAGCGTTCTTGTCTTCCAAAATGAGTCTGAAGAACTCGTACGCCTGCAGATCAACCTCGCTTGTCTTGTTCAGAAAGTACACTTTAACCTTGGTCTTGAAGAGCTCCCTTTCCTCATCGGACATCGAAGCAACGTGCCTGACGACCTCGAACAAAGAGGAATCCTGTACACAAGCCCTTGCGATCTGCAGGAGTACATCTTCCATCCATCAGCTCTGCTTAGCCGTCACGAACACTTTGAAGGATATACCCGTGCGCGTCTCGTTTTCGATCTTGGCCTCCATGAAGCCTGGCACCATGTAAATGTC
>JAPYWY010000249.1 GCA_028276125.1 Pseudothermotoga sp. | reverse complement strand
GAACGTTTCTCACGAACTGAGAACTCCGCTGACGTCGATACACGGTTATGCCGAGACTCTTCTCAGCGATCCGGACATGGACGTGGAAACGCGCAAGAGATTCTTGACGATCATCGAGAACGAATCGGCAAGGATGTCGAGGATGATAAACGATCTGCTCGACTTGGAACGCATGGAATCCGGTGAAGCGAGGTTCGAGTTCAAGGAAACGGACTTGTGCATGGTCGTCAACTATGTGTTGTCCATCGTTGAGCCTCTCGCCAAGGAGCATGGTGTTGAGGTGGAAACGCATTGTCAAGGTGTGAACATATGGGCCGATCAGGACCGAATGGTACAGATGATCCTGAACTTGGTCGACAACGCCATCAAGTACACTTCTCTGAAAGAGATCGGAGAGAAACGCGTCAAGGTCAGGGTCATCAAAGAGGGTGACTATGCGGTAATTGAGGTTTCTGACACGGGACCCGGGATACCAAAAGAAGCGCTCCCAAGGTTGTTCGACAGGTTCTACAGAGTGGACAAGGGCAGAAGCAGGAAAATGGGAGGTTCGGGCCTTGGCCTGTCCATAGTCAAGTCCATCGTCGACAGGCATGGCGGACAGATCAGTGTGAACAGTGAGGTGGGCGTTGGAACAACGTTCATTGTGAGATTGCCCATCAAGTGGGAAGTGGAAGCATGAGGATGTACGATGTCATAAAGAAGAAACGCGACGGAGCGGAATTAACGACGGAAGAGATTCGATTCGTGGTGCATGGTTACACCCGTGGAGAAATTCCGGATTATCAGATGGCTGCTTTCCTCATGGCGGTTTACTTCAAGGGTATGAACGAACGGGAGACCTACGATCTGACCATCGCGATGCTCGAGTCTGGTGATCGACTCGATCTACGTTCGCTGAAAGGAATCAAGCTCGACAAGCATTCGAGTGGAGGGGTAGGGGACAAGATAACGTTCGTCGTTCTTCCCATCGCAGCGAGCTTCGGTGTGAAGATCGTCAAGATGTCTGGTCGCGGATTGGGACACACGGGTGGCACGATAGACAAACTCGAATCCATACCAGGAATGAGGACATCCCTCAGCAAAGAGGAGTTCGTGAAGATCGTCGACGAGATAGGATTTGCCATTGCGAGCCAGACTGAGAACCTCGCACCCGCGGACAAGAAGATCTACGCACTCAGGGATGCAACGGCTACAGTGGAAAACCTTTCTCTCATCGCTTCGAGCATAGTCAGCAAAAAACTTGCTGCCGGTGCCGACGCGATGGTGTTCGATGTGAAGGTTGGCTGCGGTGCCTTCATGAAGGATTTTGATCAAGCCAAGAAGCTCGCATTCTTGATGCTGGACATCGTGAGGCGGCACGGAAAAAAGGCCAAGGCTGTGCTCTCCAACATGGACCAACCTCTCGGAAAGATGGTTGGAAATTCTCTCGAAGTGATCGAAGCCGTGGAATGCTTGAGAGGAGAGGGACCAAAGGACGTCATAGAGCTGTCCTTCACTCTTGTGAAAGAAATGCTCGATCTTGCTGGTTTGAAGGTGAGTTTCAGCGATATCGAAAGCATGGTTCGCTCGAACGAACCGTTGAAGCGATTCAAGAAGTTCATCGAGCTTCAGGGAGGCGATCCAAACGTCGTTGACGATCCTTTCAAGTTGCCGATCAGCAGAAACGTTGTTGAAGTGCGATCCGATAGAGATGGTTACGTCGCACGTCTCGATGCCGAGGCGATAGGTAGAGCATGTGTATTCCTCGGTGGAGGAAGATCGAAGAAGGAAGACAACATCGATCATTCCGTTGGAATAGAGTTGCTGAAGAAGGTTTCGGACCGTGTCAGGACTGGCGACGTGCTCGCAAAGGTGTACTATTCGAACAGGAGCGATCTGGATTCGGCCTTGGCTCTTGTTCGATCGGCATATGTGCTTTCCACGCATTCAGTTGAACCGCCATCAACTGTGTTTGAGGTGATCGAATGAAACGTTTCCATTCCATCTTGCTCGTGATCTTGGCGTCGTGCGTGATGGGTCAAGTCCTCGTGGGATTTCAAGGAAAATTCGTCGTGCTGCAGGAGTCAGAAGGTTTCGTGGAAGTGAAAGATCTGGAAAAGTTGGGACTGACTTTCGTATTATCGGAGGTTTCCGGACGGGCGTACTTGATCTTCGAAAAAAAGATCATCCTGCTCAACAAGGATGGCACCGTGACCGTAGACTTTCTGGACGTCTACGAAAAATCTGCGAGGTTCGTTGGAAAAAGGGTCTTCATCAAAACGGAACTTCTACAGAAGATTCTCGGGCTGAAAGCTCATACGACGGTTTCTGGCCAGACTGCGCTTCTGGACAATGTCCCGATCCTTGCTTCTGCAGTTTTTGAAAAGAACCAGTTGAAGCTGGGCTTCGTTGGCTTCGTCTCCGAACAGATGGTTTCAGCGCGCACGTCGAAGGGTAAGCTGACCGTCGAAATTTCACCGTGCCTGAGTTCCGCGATTTCTCTCGAGCCCGTGAAGGTCTCAACTGATGGTACATCCGTGATCGTCGAACTGGATTTAGGTGTGGACGTGGAACCAGTGATGGTCATGAAGATTGAAACGAACGCGCTCTCCTTCGAACTCAGGATGCCCATGCTCGGCAAAGAATGGGTTGCCAACGGTGTCTATTGGCAGCAAACAACTGAACGGATCGGTAACAAGGAACTCTTGGTGAACTATCTGTGGATAGATCCGAGCGTTGTCGAACTGAAACCTGCAATCAGTTCTTCGGGCATTGGGACGATGGAAAGTGTCGAAGCGATGGTGGCCAGAAGCGGTGCCATAGCGGGTGTGAACGCGAGTTACTTCGACCCAAACACAGCGATCCCGATCGGCTTGCTGATTGTGGATGGTAAAGTTTTACAGGCCGCCTACGGAGATAGGCCGATCTTCGTGTACAGTTACGCTGGAACGGTGCACATCGAGAGGTTTTATTT
>JAPYWY010000017.1 GCA_028276125.1 Pseudothermotoga sp. | reverse complement strand
AACGTGCGTGTCGGACAACTTTTGTTCATCGTGAAGGGTGTCAACACAGTCGCTCTGGGAGACGTACTCGTCTTCACGAGAGAGTTTGGCTTGCCAATTCCGAAGAGGGACGATACGATTTACTTTGTCGTCGAAAATGGCAAGGTTGTTTCGAGAGGCTGGATATCCAAGGCTCCGGAAAAGGGGTTCGTGCTGGCGGTTTCGAACAAATACGAGAAGTACCTTCAGGAAGTGAGGGCTGGAGATCCCGTCGAATACGTCATCAACACCAACTTTCCGTACAGGATAAAGCATGCTGTTGAGGCTGGACCTCTGTTACTCTACCAAGGGGCTCCGATACCGGATCGAAACCAAGAAAAGAATCGTTATGGGGGCAACATCGCGAGGACAAACGCGACCAGAACGCTCATCGCCACAACACAGGATGGTAAGGTGGCCTTGATGGTCATAAGCGATCAAAACGGGTCTGGAGGTGTCAACTACGATGAGCTGGTCGATTTCTGCTTGAGCAAAGGGTTCTACTCGGCCATGAACTTCGATGGAGGAAGTTCTTCTGTGATGGTCATCAGGGACAAGATCGTGAGCAGAACCCCGACGGGGTGGACGAGGGCTGTCCCTGTTTCACTGCTCGTGGTTCAGAGGTCGCAATGAAAACAAAGAAGGTGGAGGTGTATAGAGATGGCAATCGCGGCTGAGAAGAAAAGGAACTTCGTGCTGATCGGTCACAACGGTTCGGGTAAGTCGCTTCTGGTGAGCTCGATCCTCAGAACGGTTGGCTTGAGTGATCGTGTTTCAAACAAGCTCGTGGATATTGATCCATTGGAGGAGGCGAAAGGTTCGAGCATCAGCTCACACGTGTTCACTTTCACGTGGAAAGACCACCTTTTGACTGCGATAGATACTCCGGGTTTTGGAGACTTCATAGCCGAGGTGATCAACGCGATCTTCGTGAGCGAGAACGTTGTGAGTGTGATCAACGCGGTTTCGGGGGTCGAGATACAGACTGAGAGAACATGGCGACTCGCTCAGGAGATGTCCAGGCCCATCATAGTTTTTGTCAATCAGATGGACAAGGAAAGGGCGAACTTCGATAGTGTTTTGGAGTCGGTGAAGTCAGCGTTTGAGTGCAAGATCGTGTCACTCGTGTTGCCGATTGGTTCCGAATCCAACTTCAAGGGTGTCGTGGATCTGGTGGGAATGAAGGCTTACGTCTATGAGGATGGTAAATCCAAAGTTGTGGATGTGCCGGCAGATATGGCAAAGAAAGTGGAAGAGGCCAGACTCAGGCTTCTGGAGGACATCGTGGAGAGCGACGATGCCCTGATGGAGAAGTACTTGGAGGGGGGTCAGATCAGCGAAGAAGAGTTGAAAAGAGCCCTCGTCAAAGCCTACAAGTCTGGTGCCATCGTGCCAGCACTCTGTGGTTCTGCCGAAAAGGGAATTGGAGTCGATCTGTTCTTGGATACGATCGTCGATCTCGGCGCGAGTCCACTCGAAGCGAAACCATTGAAGGCTGTTCTCGAAAGCGGTGAGGAAACGTTGGTTTCAGCGAGTGAGACGGAGCCTTTCTGCGCTTACATTTTCAAGAACGTGGTGGATCCGTTCGTTGGTCGAGTGAGCTACATAAAGATCATTTCAGGTAACGCAAGGCCCGGAGACAACTTTGTGAACGCGAACCGTGGGACGAGCGATAGGATCAGCAAGCTCTATTGGGCACGTGGAAAGGAACAAGTGGAGATAGAGGCGGCATCCTGCGGTGAAATCGTGGTCTTACCGAAGCTCAAAGAGGGTAGTGTGGGTGAGACGCTGACTCACAAGGACAGAAAGATGAAGATCGTTCCACCGCAGTTCCCTGAACCCATGTTCTCCAGGTCCGTGAACCCCAAGAGTAAGACCGACATAGACAAGATAAGCAACGGTCTTTCGAGGCTCGCCGAGAGCGATCCTACTTTCAAGTGGGAATACGATCCTGAAACTGGAGAAACGGTCGTGTCTGGTCTCGGAACGGTACATCTTGACGTCATGATAGAAAAGCTGAAGAGCATTTTCGGTGTGGAAGTGGAGGTTGGCAAGCCCAAGATCGCGTACAGAGAAACCATAACCAAGAAAGCCATTGCTGAGTACAAGCACAAGAAGCAAACGGGGGGACACGGTCAGTACGGTCACGTGAAGATAGAGATGGAACCACTGCCGCGTGGAGCTGGCTTCGAGTTTGTCGACAAGATTTTCGGAGGAGCGATTCCGAAGAACTTCATCCCATCCGTGGAGAAGGGCATAGTTGAAGCTATGAAACGTGGCTCTCTCGCCGGCTATCCCGTGGTGGACGTACGCGTGACACTGTTCGACGGATCCTACCACGAAGTGGATTCTTCGGACATAGCGTTTCAGATCGCAGCGATCCAAGCGTTCAGGAAGGGTATGGAAGACGCCAGACCCGTCATACTCGAGCCCATCATGGAGGTAGAGATATTCTGTCCGGACGAGGTCGCGGGAGATGTCATGGGTGAGGTCACCAGCCGGAGGGGAAGACCACAGGGAATGGAACCAGCGGGTCGTGGCATGTCCAAGATAAAGGCTGAGGTACCTTTGGCCGAGATGCTCGATTTCTCCGGTAGACTGTCTGGAATCACGAGCGGCCGAGGTTACTTCACGATGAAGTTCTTGAAGTATCAAGAGGTTCCACCGAACATACAGGAGAAGATCATTCAGGAAAGAAAACAGGAACAGCAGAACGCCTGAGGTGAGAATCGATCCATGCATGTGGCTGTGGTGAGCTTCAAGATCAGGCTGTTCGGTATCAACAGTCTGAAGGAAAAGCGCAGTTTGATCAAGAAGCTGATCAATGAACTGAGAAGCAAATACAACGTCTCCGTTTCCGAGGTTGGTATGTGTGACTCGAAGGGTTGGGCCGAAATAGGTATCGCCGTCGTGAACTCTGCGAAAGAGGTCGTCGATAGCACCGTGGAGCAAATAAGTAACGTTCTGGAGTCAACTTACGGTGTGGAAGTCGTTGAGTTGGAAAGAGAAGGATGGTGAGAGGTGCGGCACGTTGTCAAAGAACTGGTCCGAGCATTGAATCTTTTGGTGACTACAAGGCGTCGCCGACACATATATTCTTGTTGTGACTTTGCAAGAAAACTTGCACGGTTGCATCATGTTGACGAAGAGAAGGTCACCGTTGCTTGTTTGGCACACGATGCGTTCAGGGATGTACCAACATCGAAGTTGTTGAGGATTGCGAAGGCTTACGGGATCGAACCAAAGGGAATGGAATTGGAGCATCCTGTGCTTTTGCATGGGAATGTTGCTGCAGAGTATTTGAGAAGAAGGTTCAAAATCGAGGATCGAGACATCCTGGAAGCCGTTGCCTTCCACACGAGTGGAAAGCCCAACATGGGCGAGATCGCGAAGATCGTTTTCCTCGCGGACTCGCTCGAAGAGACAAGGGCTTATGAAGGCGTGGAAGATTTGAGAAGGTTGGCGGAAAGAGATTTGGACGAAGCCGTGATCCAGACTCTCCGAAGCAAGGTCTGCTATGCGATGAAAAAGGAATACCTTCTATTTTCAGAGACCGTTGAAATGTGGAACTGGTTGTTGCGGAACAAAAGATCCAAATCGCTCATACAGAACGATCAAGACGGAGTCGAGGGAGGTTGAAGTATGGCAATCAAGAAGAGAAGGACTGGACTCTTCTGGATCCTTTTGGGCATCGCCTTTGCAGCTGCGGGTTTCGGTCTGTGGTTCTTCTTATCTTTGAACAGTTTGAAGAAATCTGCTGAATTCGCATCACCCGTGGTTCATTACGCCTTCATTCTAAAGGACCAACAGAAGGCTTACTTTATACGGGTGGATTTGAGCAAACGAATGATGTACGTGATCGAGCTTCCCCAATATGCCTTCAACCCGTTGAACAACAGATCGCTCGACGTTCAGAACCCGCTGGAGGTTTTCAGTTTTGCTGAGTCCATGATCGAATTTTCTTCCAGTTTTCGATACTATGCGGTAGTTGATTCGGAACAGATCAAGAAGTTCGCCAAGTCTCTTCTGGGTAACGGTGTTGAGAGCTTCGAAAATCTTCTGAGGAGTCTTGCCGTGAGGAAACCCAACCCGTTCGATCACGTCTTGGTTCAAAGATGGCTGAAGGAACTCAAGAACGAAAACACGATGAGCGTTGCAGCACTCTACAAACTCGTGTACGAGTCTGGCAGGAACGCTCTGAGGTTCTACACGGTGAAAGGGACGCTTGAAAAACCTTTGACCATAACTGTCGATGGTAAGAAATATCAAAGACTGTATTTGGATGTCGACAGTATAGAGGCGATCAAGCAGGACATGAGGAGGTGAAACGATGCAGCACGTTAAAATCACCGTCTACACCACGCCCACGTGCCCGTACTGTGCGAGGGCGAAGAACTATCTAAAACAGCTCGGTCTCAAGTTCACCGAGATAGATGTTTCGCGTGATCCAGTCGCGGCGGAACGCTTGGTCAAAAAGACTGGTCAAACGGGAGTTCCCGTGATCGAGATCGGCAATCAAATAGTCATAGGTTTCGACAAGGAGAAGATAGATAGGATCTTGGGAGTGAAATGAAGGTTTGATCGATGTAATCTTTGTCCCAAAGCAAAAGATAAAATCACACGTGTGTGTTTTGATAGATGTGCTGAGAGCAACGAGCGTCATCGTCACAGCTTTGGCAAACGGGGCAGCTTCTGTGAAACCCGTCTGGAGCGTGAGAGCGGCGCTCTCGGAAAAGGCTTCGGATGTTCTCGTGTGCGGGGAGAGAAAGAGTGTCAAACCAAAGGGTTTCGATCTTGGAAACTCACCGTACGAGTATTCGAAAGAGAAAGTCGCCAACAAGAAGATTGTCTTGACCACCACCAACGGCACTCGTGCGGTCCAAAAGATCGAGTGTGAGATTCTCTATGCTGCAAGCTTTTTGAACCTTTCCGTTGTTGTTCGCGAGCTGGAAAGACACGATCATTTCACAATAGTTTGCTCCGGGCAGAGCGGTGAGATCGCGCTGGAGGACGTGTTGTGCGCGGGTGCGATCGTCACGATGAGTGGTGCGAAAGAAAAAACGGACTCGGCGCTCATAGCCGAGTCCGTTTGGAAATGTGGTGATTCGGTTTTCCGAAGCCTCTGTGAATCTGAGCACGGTCGAGAACTCATTGAAAAAGGATTCCTAAAAGACATAGAATACTGTTCTCGAATCGACCTTCATCCCATCGTACCAGTTTTCGACGGAGCTTGTTTCAGACTGCGAAAGACTGCACAATCTGGGCAAGTTTGACGAATTGTTCATCCAAGCTCGCGCCACCCACCAGACCACCGTCCACGTCAGGCTGGGCCATGATCGCGAAGAAGTTGTCCGGTTTTATGCTTCCTCCGTACAAAATGGGTATGTTTTCTGCGAGTTGTGCATCGTAAAGTTCACCGAGCAGTTTTCTTATAAATCTGTGTACCTCTTGGGCCTGTTCGGGTTTGGCAACCACACCGGTGCCTATCGCCCAGACCGGTTCGTACGCTATGACGATGTTCTCCACTTCCTGCCTCGAGAGTCCGTATAGCGCTTGCCTGATCTGCATTTCAACGACACAGAACGTCAAACCTTTCTCGCGTTCTTCTTTGGTCTCACCCACGCACAGTATGGGCTTCATGCCCTCAGAGAGCACGGATTTCACTTTCTTGTTCACCATCTCGTCTGTTTCGTTGAAGTGTTTCCTTCGCTCGGAATGTCCAACGATCACGTACTCAACACCGATCGCCTTCAACATCGTTGCGGAGACTTCTCCTGTGAACGCTCCACTGCGCTCGTAGTGGCAGTTCTGTGCACCCACTGAAATGTTCGTGCCGCGGGTCATTTCCACAACGTCCAGCAAAGAAACGAAAGGCGGGCAAACAACTATCTTGAAACGCTTGCCCGCCAGATCGTTGATCAGTCGATTCACGAAGAGCTTTGCCTCTTGGTTGGTCTTGTGCATCTTCCAATTACCCGCGAGGATCAGTCGCTCTATTTTTTTTTATCGGCGATGCTCTTTATGCCGGGCAGTTCTCGACCTTCCAGGAACTCGAGTGAAGCGCCTCCTCCCGTTGAAACGTGTGAGTATGCGGATTCCAGGTTGAATTTGGCAACCGCCGCTGCCGTGTCGCCTCCGCCGACCACGGTCGTTCCCTTCACCTTGCTGATCGCGAGGGCGACCTTCTTGGTACCTTCCGCGAAGTCATCTATCTCGAACACGCCCATTGGTCCATTCCAAACAACGGTCTTCGCGTCTTCGAGTTCTTTTTCGAACAGTTGAACTGTCTTCGGACCTATGTCCAAACCCATCCAACCTTCCAAAATTCCATCCTTCAGATCGACAACCTTCTTCTCAACGTTGGGCTCAATCTTCTGTGCGATGACGCAGTCCACGGGCAGGACCATCTTAACCTTCTTCTGGGATGCCTGCTCCAGTATTTGCTTGGCCAGATCGAGCTTGTCGTTCTCAACAAGAGATGAGCCAACGTTCAGACCCTGCGCCTTGAGGAAGGTGAACATCATCGCTCCACCAATGAGAATCTTGTCAGCCTTGTTCATCAGGTTCGTGATGACACCTATCTTGTCGGACACCTTTGCACCACCGAGCACAACGACGTAAGGATGATCAGGTTCATAGGTCACCTTGCTGAGAAACTCGATCTCCTTTTCCATCAAAAATCCTGCAACACTCGGTATGAAAGAAGCGATGCCGACGTTCGATGCGTGTGCCCTGTGGGCGGTACCGAACGCGTCGTTCACGTGTATATCGGCCAACTCGGCCCAAGCCTTTGCCAACTCCATATCGTTCTTTTCTTCGCCCGGATGGAACCTCGTGTTCTCCAGGACGATGACGTCCTTGGGCTTGGCCTCTTTGACGGCTTTTTTCACTTCTTCTCCGACGACGTGCGGCACAAAGATGACATTCAAGCCTGAGATCTGTTTCAAGTGTTCAGCCACGGGCTTCATGCTGTACTTCGGCTCGACGCCCTTCGGCCTTCCTAAGTGCGACAGCAGAATCACTTTCGCGTTGTGCTCCACGGCGTACTTTATCGTCGGTAGGGCAGCCACGATGCGCGTGTCGTCCGTGACCTTACCGTTCTCCACAGGAACGTTGAAGTCGACGCGCATGATAACGGTCTTTCCGTTCAAATCGACATCCCTTATGGTCATTTTCTTCATTCTTTCACCCCCTCAAAAAGTGAGGGAGCGTTGCTCCCTCACAGAAGTTTTGTGAGCAATTCCACCGTGTCAACGACCCTGCAAGAATAACCGTACTCGTTGTCGTACCAGGAGAAGACCTTGATCAGCTTGCCCTTCACGTTGGTCAGAGTGGCATCGAAGATACCAGAGTAGGTCGTTCCGATTATGTCACTGCTCACGATGGGATCTGTGTTGTACGCTATGATACCTTTGAGTCGAGTCTCGCAGGCTTCCTTCATGACCTGGTTGACTTCTTCTATGCTCGTTTCCTTGCTCACGACGGCGACGAAGTCCGATATGGAACCATCTGGAACTGGTACTCTGAGAGCCACTCCGTCGAGCTTGCCTTTGAGTTCTGGAACGACGAGCGCCACAGCTTTGGCAGCTCCCGTGGTAGTCGGTATGATGCTCAACGCGGCAGCCCTTGCCCTTCTCAAATCTTTGTGAGGTAGGTCGAGCACCCTTTGATCGTTCGTGTAAGCGTGCACCGTTGTGAGGAAACCGCTCTCGATGTTGAACTTCTCGTGGAGCACCTTTATGATAGGTGCGATGGAGTTGGTAGTGCAGGAAGCGCAGGATATGATGCTGTGCTCGCGTGTGAGTTTGTCCTCGTTGCATCCTATAACTACCGTGATGTCCTCACCTTTCGCTGGTGCAGTTATGACAACCTTCTTTGCACCCGCTTGCAAGTGTAACGCAGCCTTCTCTTTGTCGGTGAAGACACCAGAAGATTCGATAACGACGTCCACACCAAGGTCCTTCCAGGGAAGCTTTGCGGGATCCTTCTCGCTGAGGACTGTGTAAGCCTTTCCATCGATGAAGATCGAGTTTCCCTCGGCTCTAACTTCACCTGGGTAGATCTTGTGAACCGAATCGTACTTGAACAAATGCGCCAGCGTTGCGGCATCCGTGACATCGTTGATAGCCACGACTTCGATCTGTGAAGATTTCCTCTTGAGGATTTCCCTGAGCACCAACCTTCCGATCCTACCGAAACCGTTGATCGCGACTCTCATCCCTATGAACCTCCTTTCAGATTCGACGTTCAACAGAATGATACAACAGCTCATTTGAGGCAAGGGCACCATTGTGTAAAAATTCACAAATGCAACTGTTCCTGTGTTATCCTCATCATCTCTTCATCCCTGCGCCTCTGAATCTCTCTGAGCGTCTCGTTCACTGCAGCAACTATCAGATCGTTGAACATGTCTTTGTCTTGGAGCAGCTCGTCGTCGTATTCGATCGACACTATTCGATAATCGCATGTGGCTTTCACCTTGACCGCGCCACCACCCGCTGTTCCAATCACTTCCATCTGGCCGAAGGAAGCTTCCAGTTGTTCCAACTTCTTCGCCATCTCTTGTTGGACCTTCTGCAGCGAACCTATGTCTATTTCCTTCCCTTCTCCCTTACCGGGTCCGTAACTTCTCCCTCCGAAGCCTTTGATCTTCTTCAAACACATCACTCCTCTATCTTGATTCTGCCCGGAAACATCCTCTGGAGTTTTTCGAGCAACTGTTTCTCACGTTCTTCGTCAACCTTGAGTTCAACGGTGACGTTCAACTTGAGCTGAGTTTTGAACAGGTACTCCAACTCGAAGAGTTTTTCTCTGAGATATTCGTACTGAAATCTCTGAGATGGAAGGAAGGATACCTCTACCGTGCCATCTCTCTTTGCGATCTTCGCTTGTACGAGTGCCACGTACATCGCCATGTCACCCTGCTCTCTCAGATAATCCAGCAATGCACTGATATCGATTTGGTCAGTGGGCTTTGATTGTACGTTCACAGCTTCACTTTTCTGTTCGACTCGTTCGACATTCTTCGTCTGTTCCTGCGCAGGCTGGGTCGGTTGCGCCTTCGTTCCTCTCTTGGCTGCGATGTCCATTGAGAGCAGTTTACAAGCCATTTTTTTGTTTTCGAAGAACCTCATCTCGCTCGTCAAATTCATGAGGTCCCTCGCGAGGGCTATCATCTCCGTAGAAGGGTGGACCGTGATCTTTTCTTCCACTTGCTCCAGACAGATCTGAATGAATTGTTCGATGTCGTAACCTTCTTCGTACACTCTGTCCACGATCTCACTGGCCTGCCTCGGATCGCCATCCATCAACGCGCGAAGGTATTCTTCCACCGTTCCAATCGGAGCCAAGCCGAGCGCCCGTTCCACAGTTTCAACCGTGATTCTATCATTGAGCGCGTAACTAGAAACCTGCTCGAACAGTGTCAGCGCATCCCGCATGCCACCCGAAGCGCGCTTCGCTATGAGCTTGAGAGCATCTTCATCGATGGGCACGTTCTCTTTGGAAGCGACAAACTTGAGTTGCTGCAAAATGTCGTCCTCTTTGAAACTTCGAAACTCTATCAGCTGACATCGTGAAATTATGGTTGGTGGAACTCTCTCCAAATTGGTCGTGGCCAACACGAACACGACGCGTTCGGGAGGTTCTTCGAGCGTTTTGAGCAAGGCGTTGAAGGCTTCTCTCGTGAGCATGTGGAATTCGTCGATTATGTAAACTTTGTACAATCCCATCATGGGCTTGAACACCACGGCATCTCTGATCCTTCTTATTTCGTCTATGCCTCTGTTCGATGCTGCGTCCAACTCAACGACGTCTGGGTGGTTTCCCTTGTCTATGGAGACACAGCTCTCACACGTGCAGCAAGGTTCAAAGTCCTTCCTGTTCGGGCAGTTCAACGCCTTGGCGAGTATCCTTGCAAGCGTGGTTTTACCGCTCCCCCGCGGGCCAGAGAATATGTATGCGTGCGACACGCGATCGGTTAAAATAGCATTCTGGAGAACCAGCTTAGCCTGAACTTGGTCTATTACTTGGGAGAAGCTCTTGGGCCTATACTTGCGATACAGTGCTTCCATGCGCTTCACCAAAAGTAGATTATATCAGAAGCGGAGGATGAACGAAGGATGAGGAGTTTGAAGTGGCTAACGACGCTGTTCTTGCTGCAGACGGTTTTCGTTCTGGCGATCGAGGTACCGAACTGGTTTTCAAAACTGATGGTCGAGACGCGTTCGAAGCATGGGTTGATCACCGACGACGCTCACGTTGCGAGCCTCTACGAAGCGATCATCGAAATCAGCGAAAAGTACGGTGTGGACCATCTGTTGATAATCGCACTCATAGCTGTTGAAAGTGAGTTCAGAAACGTGGTGGGAAAGCACGGCGAGCTGGGTTTGATGCAGATCAAGCCAGAGACCGCGCAGTTCGTGTGTCGAATCTATGGTCTCGAAGAACCCGAGGAAGGTTGGGGTAGGCTGCTTTGGGACCACAAACTGAACGTGGAATTTGGAACGCTGTATTTGAAGTATCAACTCGAGAGATTCTCAGCTGATATACTGAAGGCTCTCGAGGCGTACAACGGTGGCAATTCGAGGAGTTCTTACGCCACCAAAGTGCTCGACCGCTACAAGGAGTTGATGAATCATTCGCTTACTGATCGTGGAAGATGATCAAAAGATAGCACGACTGTTGCAGATCCTGTTCGAGAACCACGGCTATGAAGTCAAGATCGCCAGGGACGGTGAAGAAGGTTGGCAACTGTTCCATTTTTTCGATCCTTTGGTGGTCGTTCTGGACTTGATGTTGCCCGGCATGGATGGTTTTGAGGTCTTGGAAAAGATCAGGTCCATCGACGAAGAAGTTGGAATCGTCGTGCTCACCGCGCGTGGCGAGGTCGAAAACAGGATAAGGGGTCTAAAAAAGGGTGCAGACGACTACGTCCCCAAGCCATTCCACTTGGATGAGCTACTCGCACGTGTGGAGAGCGTTGCCAGAAGGGTGAGAAAGAAGGACGCCTTCCGCATAGGTGATGTCGTATTCCTACCGAAGATGAGAAAGCTGAGTTTTCCTGATGGGAGTGAGGTGAGCCTTTCGGACAGAGAAGCGGCAATACTGGAACTACTCTGCGAAAAGAGGGGCAACGTAGTCAGCAGGGAGGAACTGCTCGAAAAGGTCTGGGGAGACACTGACAACATCAGTCGCAACGTGGTGGACGTGTACGTGAAGTATTTGAGAGATAAGCTTGGTGAGGGTGCGAAATTTCTGAAGACTGTGCGAGGCGTCGGTTATGTTCTCGACACTTAAGTGGAGACTCACGGTGATCCAGACCCTTCTCTTCTCGGTTGTGCTCGGACTCGGGCTGTTGTTGGCCTACAATGTGACCAAACAGGTGCACATATCGAAGTCCGTGGATTTCTTGAGACAAGCGGTCGCAACATATTTACGTAATCCGATCAGGAACGCGCCAAGATCCAATTTACCTACAGGACTGGCCATCATCAATGCTTCGGGAGAAGTGATCTTCGGCACGGTAGACACGGAACACGAGAATTTCAAGAAGTTCCTCTCTCACGTTCTTGCAGTCAAGAAACCGTCGTACATCAAACTGGGTAACAACGAGTATCTCGTGGTGAGACTGTCGGTCCAGACTTTCGCTGGCCAGACTGAGCTGTTCCTCCTCTCACCGGCGGGGGGAATAGGAGACTTTCTCAAACTTCTTTCACGCATGTTCTTGATCCTGTGGCTCATTTTCTCTCTGGCTTCTTTCCTGCTGGGACAATACTTCGTGAACAGGTCACTCACCCCGATGAGGAGGATCACCGAGGAGTTGAGAAACATAAATGCGTCGGATCTGAGTAAGCGTGTGTTTGATCCGGGAGGGGGGGACGAAGTTTCCAGCCTTGCTAAAACGATCAACGACATGCTGAACAGGCTTCAGCTTGGTTTTGAGATGCAGAACGACTTCGTGAACGACGTTTCTCATGAGTTGAGAACACCTTTAACGAGTATTCAAGGTTACGCGGAATTGATCGAGAAATTCTCGACGAACAGTGAGATAGTCGCGGAATCGGCGAAAACGATAAGAGAGACCGTTCAGCAGATTACGAATCTCACAGAGAACCTTCTAACGCTTTCCAGGCCTCTCTCGAAGGTGGAACTCGTGAGACTGGACTTGCACAAATTCCTTCAGGAAGAAGTTGAAGAGTTCTCCAAGCAGTTCAGAGATTTCACGTTCGAAATTGAGGGTGAAGGTGAAGGTTGTGGCGATGTTAGAGCGTTGCAGATCATTCTGAAGGCGTTGGTGGAAAACGCGGTGAAATTCTCCACGCAGAAGAAGAAGATCGTGTTGCGGTGTGGAAATGGCTGGGTCAGCGTCAAAGATTTCGGGATAGGCATAGAGGAATCTGAGAAGAAGAAGATTTTCCAAAAGTTCTACAAGTCCGATCGATCCCGTTCGACGCCGGGTTATGGATTGGGCCTCGCACTCGTGGACAAACTCGTCAGGGCCATGGGCGGCACCATAGAAGTGGTGAGCGAAGTAGGTAAGGGCAGTGAGTTCATCGTGAAACTTCCAAAATGTTGAGGAGGTAGCAATGTGAAGGTTGGAGGACAGGCAGTCATCGAAGGCGTGTTGATGCTTGGAAGTAGGGTGTCAATGGCGGTCAGGAACAAGAACGGAGAGATCGTTCTGGAAGATCTCTCGCAAAGCTCTGTGACGACGAAGAGACTCTTCAAGGTACCTTTTCTGAGAGGTTTCGTGAGCCTGTACTTTTCTCTGTACTTCGGTATCAAAGCTCTGAACAGATCTGCAGAGATCAGCAGTGGTGAGAAGGCCAAGAAGTCGGAGCTGTTTTGGACCACGCTCTTCGCCTTCGGTTTGGCGATAGGCCTCTTCGTGGTGTTGCCCATGTGGATCACTGGATTGTTCAGCATTCTGAGAAAAAACGAGGTTCTCTTTACCATCGTTGAAGGTGTCCTGAGACTGACGTTCTTCGTGTTGTACGTGTGGATCATATCGCTCTTTCCGGACGTAAAGAGGCTCTTTCAGTATCATGGAGCTGAACACATGGTGATCAACGCTTATGAAAACAATGAGCAACTGGAACTGGACAACGTCAAGAAGTACGGCACGATCCATC
>JAPYWY010000214.1 GCA_028276125.1 Pseudothermotoga sp. | reverse complement strand
GTCGATGGGTGGTTTCTGACCTTCTGGGACAAAAACGAGAGAAACGGAGTTGACGCAGTGGCGAACGTTCTTTTTGGTGAATCCTTCACCGTAGAAGACGTGGCCCAAGTGTGCTCCACAGTAGGAGCAAAGGATCTCGGTTCTAATTCCATCTCGGTCGAGTTGCTTTTTGATCGCACCCGGTATCTCATCGTCGAAGGCGGGCCAGCCACAACCAGAATGGAATTTGTCAGAAGAGTTGTACAGAGGTATTCCGCAATTTCTGCACACGTAGATGCCCTTTTCGAAATGATCTGTGTATTCACCAGAGAAAGGCGGTTCTGTTCCCTTTTCGAACAGGACGAACCTTTCAAACTCGTTCAGATTGGGATTGATGATCTTTCTCACGCTTCACCACACCTTTCTATCTATATTATGCACACCGAATCTCGCTGAATCGAAGGGAAAATACAGATTCACTTCAAAGAAATTTCGATCCATCATAATCGTATCAGGGGGTTTTCGATTTGGTCGTTGCGGTTGAGAGGCTCAAGAAAAGGTTCGGCACCATAGAGGCGCTCAAGGGCATAAGCTTTGAGATCGAACAAGGAGAGATATTCGGGCTCATTGGACCCAACGGCGCCGGAAAGACCACCTCGCTCAGGATCATCTCGACTCTGTTGAAACCAGACGAAGGAAAAGTTGAGGTCTTCGGCCACGACGTGTTGAAAGAGCCTCACGAGGTTCGGAAGTTGATAAGTTATCTTCCCGAGGACGCAGGGGCTTACAAGGAATTGACGGGGCTCGAATATTTGAAGTTCGTGGCTCGTTTTTTCGCAAAAGAAGAAAAGGAATTTCAAGCGATGTTGGAACGAGGCATTCAGATCGCAAACCTGCGTGAGAGGTTAAAATCGAAGGTATCCACGTACAGCAAGGGGATGACCCGAAGGCTCCTCATCGCCAGAACGCTCATGGTGAATCCAAAACTCGCCATCCTCGATGAACCCACCTCGGGGCTCGACGTGCTGAACGCGCGAGAGATGAGGAACATCATAAAGAACTTTGCGAGCGAAGGAGGTACAGTCCTTCTGTCCTCGCACAACATGCTCGAGGTGGAGTTTCTCTGTGACAGGATCGCGTTGATCAATGACGGACAGATCGTTGAAGTTGGGAAACCACAAGAACTGAAACAGAAGTACTCAGCTTCCAACATTGAGGAAGTCTTCGCGGAGGTGGTTCGATGTTCTGGAACCTGCTGAAAAAGGAATTGAGGGAGGTTCTGACCGTATCGAGTGTGATCTCGATCGTTGCGATGGCCCTGATATACGCGATGATAGGAAAAAGCGTTGGTAGCATGGCGGAGGAAGTTTCGAAGAAACCAACGGTTGCGGTGGTGAATTTGGACAAAGGGGAATTTTCAGAAGCGATCGAGGATGCCGTTGAGTCCTACGCAAAGGTGATCTACAAAGGTGACAACATCGATGAAGCGATGGAAAAATTGAAAAAGAACAACGGTTCTGCTCTGCTCATCGTGCAGGAAGATTTCACACAGAAAATCTCCTCCAACCAGCAGGCGAAGGTCAAGGTGGTCTCGATTCTGAAAGGTCTGGGCATCATGGACACCATACCGTCCGAAGCCTTCAAGAGTTTTCTGGACACTTTGAAGCACCAAATGACTCTCACGTTGCTCACGAAATATGGTGTGGAGAATCCAAGTTTTGTGCTCGATCCCATCGATAGAGAGGAGGCGACGATGTACTCGAGTAAGGTTCTGGAAGGGATGTCCCCATCGCAGCTTTTGAACTACGTTTCCAACAGGTGGCTCATCGTTTCCATCGTCGTCATGATGCTGATCATCATGTCTGGAAGCACCGTGATCTCTTCTTTGGGGCTCGAGAAGGAGAACAAAACGCTCGAAACACTTTTGACGATGCCAGTTGCGAGAAGTCACATAATATTGGCGAAGATCTTGGCGGCCACGACCGCTGGCCTCGTCATGGCTGGCATATACATGGTTGGTTTCAGTCTATACATGAGATCTTTCGATATCCCGTTGTCATCGGGGATCGATTTCAGCATGAACGTTGCCGATTTCGCGCTCGTCGCGTTGACCATGTTCTCCGCGCTGTTGTGTGGTATAAGCCTCGCCATGTTGTTGGGTTTGATTTCGAAAGACTTCAAGAGTGCGCAGACGTTGACCTTCCCACTCGTCGCGCTCGCTGTCTTCAGCATGCTCTTGACCATGTTCAAAGATCTTTCGACGATGCCACTAGCTCTGAAAATCGTCGTCTTTGCGATTCCTTTCACCCACGCGATGACTTCGGTGAGGAACGTTCTGTTCGACAACTATTCCTTGTTGATCTACGGCAGTCTTTACAACTTTGCCCTCGCCGCCGTTCTGTTGGCTATCAACGTGAAGATCTTCAACAGCGACAGTCTCATCACCGGTGTGAAATTCGCCAGAAGGGGTTTGACCCGCAGGCTCACTTCACTTTGATCAACTGAAATTCATCGACCCAGCCCCAGTTTCCAGCCTTGCCTTTCACACGAAGAGCGATTCTGACAACTTTGCTCGTGATTTGTACCTCTAACACAGGATGATTCCACTGGAGCCATCCTCTGTTTTCTATTCTCACAGAAACTTTTTCACCGCCGTGATCGCTGATCGATAGTTCCACCTCATCTCCACCACTGCCCTGGATCCACATCGAGAGTTTGTATGTGCCTTCGGGAAGATCCCGCACGATCTGATACATTTCGAATTCGAAGGGCTTATCGAGCCAGTAGTTCACGGCATACACGCCGTGGTGCGCATTCTGTGGAGGGCTCGCGCGCACAACTTTGACCGACTGCTTGTTGCCTTCGACGATCCATGGTTCGAAGTTGCCCGTCTCGAAACTCCAGTTCGAAAGATAGTTGGTCGGCTCTTTGATCAACAGCTTGACTTCAACGAGGGTGTCGTAATCAAGGATCTTTCCCACTATTCGATGTTCCCCCACTTGCTTCAGTTTCTCTTCTTCCACTTGCCAAACCACGCGAACGGACCTCAACGAATCGTCCGAAAAGAGTGCTTTGACTCTCTGTGGAAGTTCCATCCTCTCGCCCAAGATCGATTCCAAGTTCACGGGGAACACTCGCACGAGCTCAGCCTTCTCTTCGAGCAATTCTTCATAGTTGCGGAAGATCTTCAAAGTTTCGAGCGCGTTTCCTTGAAAATCGAAGAGCGTCTGGTTCTCCCAAGGGTTTCCCTCACCAGTTTTCCAACCAGCCCCTTTGACTGGAATCCACGCACCTTCCCAGTAGAAAAAGCCCAAGCCTCTGCCTTCAGGTACTTGTTTCAAAACCTTGATCAGGTCTCTGAGAAAACTCGTCTGACCTCGAACGGTGGCCAGATAACCCGCCGTCCATTGGAGACTTTCGTCACCAAAGATGTTCGCATGACCGTCAGCGTCCTGCAACGTCCATGGGTATGCCGTTTCGACGACGAGAACATCCTTTTTGTAACGCTGGGAGACGTCGTTCAGATTGAGACTCAACTCTTCCAACGTACCGTGCCAATATGGATAGTAAGAAACTCCGATGATGTCGAAGTCAACGTTTCTCTCGACGAGCTCGTCGAAGAACCATCTGAACAGC
>JAPYWY010000213.1 GCA_028276125.1 Pseudothermotoga sp. | reverse complement strand
GAGATGACAAAGAAGTTCCTCGAAGACGCCTTCGCGGGAGAGAGCATGGCACACATGAAGTATTTGATCTTCGCAGATGAAGCTGAGCGACATGGTTTGAAGAAATTGGCAAACTTGTTCAGAGCCATTGCCTATGCCGAGTTCGTACATGCTCGAAACCACTACAGGGAACTTGGAAAGATCTACAGAGAAATGCCAGAGAACGTTCAACAGTGCATCGACGGTGAAACGTTCGAGATCAACGAGATGTATCCTGTGTACAACACCGTCGCACAGTTCCAGCAAGAAAAAGGCGCAGAGAGAAGCACAAAGTTCGCATGGGAAGCTGAGAAGATCCATGCAGAAATGTACAAGAAGGCGAAGCAACTTGCTGAGAAAAAGGAAGACTACACGGCTGAAAAAATCTACATATGTTCCGTTTGTGGTCACACTGTGGAAGGTGAACCACCGGAAAAATGCCCAGTTTGCGGTTCACCTAAGAATTCGTACAGAGAATTTTCTGTGTGAGGAGGGATAGTATGAAACTGGCTGATTTCATCAAGAGCGAGGATTTCAAGAAGGAAAAGCATGTTCCCGTGATTGAAGCACCAGAGACCGTCAAAAAGAATGAGCCTTTCCACATCACCGTCACTGTCGGCAAGGAAATTCCACATCCAAACACCACAGAGCACCACATAAGTTGGATACAAATCTTCTTCCAACCGGATGGAGATCCTTACGTGTACGAAATTGGAAAGTACGAGTTCAACGCGCACGGAGAATCAGTTCAAGGTCCAAACACGGGCGCAGTCTATACAGAACCAATGGTGACGAGCAAGGTCAAGTTGAACAAGTCCGGAACGCTATTGGCTCTCTCTTATTGCAACATACACGGTTTATGGGAGAGCAGCAAGAAAATCGTTGTGGAAGGGTGAGCAACGTGAAAAAGTATAGGTGCATTCTTTGTGGATATGTTTACGATCCTGAAAAGGGCGATCCAGACAGCGGAATAGCCCCAGGAACACCTTTCGAAGCTTTACCAGATGATTGGACCTGTCCGATGTGCGGAGCTTCAAAACAGGATTTTGAACCGATCGAATGAATGGTCTTTGAAGGCTGGGGGGTGATCGAACGGCGCAAATTCCCGTTAAAACAGTGATGGCGATACTGGTGAAGAACAGAAAAGAAACGGCGGACAAAGTGCAGAAGATCCTCACGGCTTGGGGGTGCTTGATCAAAACGAGGCTCGGTCTTCACGATGGAGTTTTGGACAACTGTTCCGAGGCTGGATTGATAGTTTTAGAGTTGGTGGGAAGTCCAGAGCAACACAAAGAGCTGTGCGATAAGCTGAACAAACTACCCGGAGTGAAAGCGAATTACATGGAACTCTCGTTTGAAGAATGAGCCCCCCGCAAGGGGGGTTTTTTGGAGGTGGTGAGTTGATGAATCAGCGGGAAAAGATCGAAATCTTCAAGACGATCTTAAAGAGGTTGCACCAAGGAGAAAGCATCGAAACGCTCAAGAAGGAATTTGGTGAGATCATAGCGAGTTTACCACCTTTTGAGATACCCGCGATCGAGCAGGAACTTTTGAAGGAAGGAGAAATAACGGTTAGGGACATAATCAAGATGTGCGATCTTCATGTTGAACTGTTCAGAGGAACGGTGAGCGGAGCTGGTAGAGAGATCGAGAAACTCCCTTTGGGCCATCCTTTGAGAAACCTTTATGAAGAAAACAAGCAAATCTTGAAAGATTCGGAGGTACTTTCCCTGTTGGCTTCAAGTGTTTTTTCTTCTGAATCGAACGAGGGAAAAGGTGAATTCTTGAAAGAGTTGAAAGAGCTTTTAAAGCAGATGAGAAATATAGGTTTCACGCATTACACACGCGAGGAGATGCTGATCTTTCCCTACCTCGAAAGGAGAGGAATAACGGCAGTTCCTACCGTTCTTTGGTCCAAACACGATGAGATAAGGCTCAAGGTGAAAATGGTGCTGGATCTTTTAGAAAGTCAAGAGACCAATAGGAACCTGAAAGGTGAGCTGTTCGAGTTGGCGCGAATGGTTGCCGACATGGTGTTCAGAGAGAACAACATCCTGTATCCGACGTTGAAAGTTCTGCTTTCGGAAGGCGAGTGGGCTGCGATAAAGATTTTTGAAAAGGAAATAGGTTATTACAAGATAGATCCTAAAGACGAGTGGAAAACTTCGGAAAAACCGTTACTCCCCTTCGAGATAGATCCAAGGGTGAGCGGAGAGACCTTTGAAAAGATGCCCGAGGAAGTGAAGAGGGTCGTCGGTCAGCTCAAACCAGAGACCTACCAAATTCGGAAAGAGGAAGACTACGATCTTCAAACCGGTTTTCTGAGTAAAGAAGAGTTGATGGCACTCTTCAAAACACTGCCTCTGGACGTTACTTTTATCGACAGAAACGACAGAGTCAAGTTCTTCTCACACGGTCTCAGGATATTCCACAGGGCTCCCACCGTCATTGGAAGGCCGGTTCAGTTTTGCCATCCTCCAAGGAGCGTGCATATAGTGAACAAGATCCTCCAATCGTTCAAAGAGGGAAGAAAAGACGTCGCTGAATTTTGGATCAACTTGGCTGGCAGGTTAATACACATCAGGTATTTCCCGGTTCGAAATGAGAAAGGAGAGTACCTTGGAACGATCGAAGTCGTTCAGGACGTCACAGAAATAAAGAAACTCGAAGGTGAGAAGAGATTGCTGGATTGGAAAGACTGAAGATTTGGATGATTTGACTACTTCGACGCTTCGTCGTCATCTCAACATAGCTCTTTCAACGATCGGGTCGGGAATCACGTAGCGTTTTAAACCGTTTTCGAAGCGTTCCTCGAGGTACGAATACTTCACGAGTGATTTGACCAGCCTTGGCGACGTTGTATCGTTCATAGAGATCATTTCTTGATCTTGGTATAGGTGTCCATCTTGTGGGCCACGGCCTCGAGGACGATGCGATAATTGAGGGAGTTTCTAAAAGTTCGTTCAGTTCACTCTCGACCATTTTCGGCTATTTCAAATGTTTGTGTGTGTGCTCTGTCATAGTCACCGATCTGCGAGAGTGTAAAGGTGTGTGTCTTGCGAGGATGTGGCCTTCACATTCGCCTCGCCATTTGTTTTTCGAATAAATCTTCGGCGAAACGATCGAGGTTCAGTGGAAACCATTTTTGGCTTCAGGGAAAAGAACGCACCAAACCCCCGTTTGGTTACCAAGCCCAGGTTTGGTTCTGAAATATCGTAGAAATATCGTAGCACGCCTATGAAACATCGTGGTTTCTGAGTTTCTTCGAACGTCACAGTCTAAATGCCTTTGTCTTTTTCTATTCGCGATCTGACTTGCATCATCCCAACTCTTTGAGAAGTTGCTCGATGGCCTGCTCGATCTTTGCTTCTTCAATCTTGCCACCTTTCGTTTCGACGAAGGAGACGAACTTGAACTTGGAGTCTTTCAAGAGTTTCTTCACTGTCATTTCTACGGAAGCTGCCCAGCCATGGACACCGAAGAAGATGGCGGGCTTTTCGTAGTTGGCCTTGTCCAAGATCTCGTGCAGAACGTACCTCATCTTTGGATGAACGTCTGCCTCGTACGTTGAGACACCGAAGACGAGTGCGGCGCTGCTTGGAATGTCTTTCAAAATCTCGCTCTCGGAAGGCTGATCCTCGTCCGAGAATTT
>JAPYWY010000211.1 GCA_028276125.1 Pseudothermotoga sp. | reverse complement strand
AGGATAACCACGCCTTCCAGGAACTTCCTTTCTCGCCGCGGAGATCTCTCTGAGTGCTTCTGCATAGTTGGTCATGTCCGTGAGAATCACGAGCACGTGCATGTCCAAGTCGAATGCAAGGTATTCTGCAGCAGTGAGTGCGAACCTCGGTGTGGCGATCCTCTCTATCACTGGATCGTTCGCCAGGTTCACGAACATGACGGTCCTTTCTATCGCGCCGGTCCTTTTGAAATCCTCTATGAAGAAGTTTGCTTCTTCGAAAGTGATTCCCATCGCACCGAAGACGACTGCAAACTTTTCCTCTTCCTTCAACAACCTGGCTTGTCTTGCAATCTGCGCTGCGAGTGCCGCATGGGGCAAGCCTGCACCAGAGAAGATCGGCAGCTTCTGCCCCCTAACGAGTGTGTTCATCCCATCGATGGCAGATATGCCGGTCTGGATGAACTCGGAGGGATAGGCGCGCGCATAAGGATTGATGGGGCTTCCATTTATATCGAGCCTTTTTTCTGGAACTATCTGTGGACCACCGTCTCTCGGTCTTCCCAAACCGTCGAAGGTTCGACCCAAGATCGCTGGTGAAAGGTTCGCCTCGAGCACTCTACCGAGGAACTTCACGCGCATACCTTTGAGCGACAAATCCTGAGTGCTGGTGAACATCTGCACCAGCGCTGCACTCTCGTGTGCCTCGAGCACCTGACCTTGCCTCATCTCGCCGTTGGCCAGTTTGACCTCGACGACTTCACCGTACTTCGCGCCTTCGACACCTTCCACGAACATGAGAGGGCCACTGATTCTCGAAACGGTCGTGTATTCCTTAGGCAACTTCTTCAGCCCCCTTCTTCAGAGACAAGAGTTTTTCTTCTACTTCTCTGATGAGATGTTCGATCTCGGATATCCTACTTTCGCTCACGAATTTCATTCTCGCGATCTTCTCGCGTTCGGGTAGTTTGAGGATGCTTTGTAGCGGCACGCCCTCGTCGAGCAACTTGGAAGCGATCGTGTAAAAGTTCATGATGTTCTTGAGCATCAAGTATTGCTTCTTTGGAGACGTGTAAGTGTCAACCTCGTGTAGCGCGTTCTGATGCAGGAAATCTTCCCTGATCGAGCGAGCCGTTTCGAGCACCAACCTGTCCTGCGGTGAGAGCGCTTCCATACCGACCAACCTGACTATATCTTGAAGTTCAGCTTCCCTCTGGAGAATGCTCATCGCTTTTTGCCTCAGTTCGTACCAATCCGACGCAACACGCTCGGACCAGTGGTCTTTGACGACATCCAAGTAGAGTGAATAACTGATCAGCCAGTTGACGGCCGGAAAGTGCCTGCTGAACGCCAAGCTCGCATCCAAACCCCAGAAGACCTTCACGACCCTGAGCGTGGCTTGAACGACCGGGTCGGACAAGTCTCCACCCGGAGGTGACACAGCACCTATGATGCTGACAGATCCCGTTCTCTCGCTACTGCCCATACATTTCACGTAACCGGCACGCTCGTAAAAGCTCGCAATCCTGGATGCGAGGTAAGCTGGATAACCTTCTTCTCCTGGCATCTCGGCGAGTCGGCCCGAGATTTCCCTCATGGCCTCCGCCCACCTCGATGTCGAGTCGGCCATGAGTGCGACATCGTAGCCCATGTCCCTGAAGTATTCGGCTATCGTTATGCCAGTGAAAACGGACGCTTCCCTCGCAGCCACGGGCATGTTGGAAGTGTTTGCGATGAGTATCGTCCTCTCCATGAGGGGCTTACCCGTCCTCGGGTCGGTGAGTTCCGGAAATTCTATGAGAACTTCCGTCATCTCGTTACCACGTTCTCCGCAACCGACGTAGACGATCACGTCTGCATCTGCCCACTTTGCGAGCTGGTGCTGTATGATCGTCTTACCACTTCCGAAAGGTCCTGGCACGCATGCCGTTCCACCCTTGACGACGGGGAAGAAGGTGTCCAGAACCCTTTGTCCAGTTATGAGTGGTACTCGCGGTGGAATCTTTTCTCTGACTGGCCTTTGATACCTGACAGGCCATTTGTGCATGAGTTTCAGCTCGATCTTCTTACCCTCCGGGTCCAGAAGGATTCCGATGGGCTCTTCGATCGTGTAGGAACCACTCTTTATCTCAAGAATCTTTCCACGCAGATTTGGTGGGACCAGTATTCTGTGCTGGAGTGCCGAGGTCTCCTGAACCACTCCCAGCACATCTCCACCCACAACCTCGTCTCCAGGTTTCACCAAGGCCTCGAAGTCCCACTTGATGGTCCGATCGAGTGCGGGAAGAGAGAGTCCCCTGCTGAGAAAGTCTCCAGCCTGTTCTGACAACTTGTTCAGAGGTCTCTGGATACCGTCGTATATCTGTCCGACGATACCTGGACCCAGCTCGACGCTGAGAGGCTCACCGAGTGCGTACACTGGTTCTCCGGGCCCGATACCTTGAGTTTCCTCGTACACCTGTATGTAGGCGATGTCCTTGTCCAGACCTATGATTTCGCCGAAGAGTTTCAGTTCACCGACTCTCACCATTTCGTACATCTTGACGTTCTGAAGGCCTTTGGCTACCACGAGTGGACCAGCGACTCGAACGATCTTACCTTCCATAGTATCCCTCTCCTTCGGCAAGCAAATCCACTCCGAGGATCTTTTCGAACAGTCTTCTCAGAGCTTTTTCGCTCTTCTTTTCGTGGACGAAAGTGTCAGGAAGTATCAACGGCAGATTCTCTTTGACGTTCTGCAGGATCTTCTCAGCAACACTCTCGAGAACAACGATCAAGGAGTACTCGTTCTGAACCTTAATGAACGCGTCGTAAGCTTCCTTCGCATCCGAAACTGGACACACTTCTACCCCGAGCAAAGCAAAGATGCTCACCAATTTTTCAGGACCTATGATGATCATCTTGGCTTCAGACATTCAGTTTCAACATCCTTTCTTGCCAAACTTGCTTGGGCACGTTGTTCTTCTTGCACTCGAGCAGGCTCATGAGATCTTCGATCTCCCAGAGTTTGTGGTAGAAGTAGTACACCAACACCTCTGGACCACTCACGATCCTCTTGAAAGACCTTTGTGCGAAGTCGTAAAGCTCTGCTTTGATGACGAGATCAACGTCCTTTCCTTCGAGCATTCGTTGCACAGGATCTTTCAATTGTGGTGGGACCAAAGTTGGCCAATCCTCAACGGATCTTTCGATCAAATCCTTGGTTCTGAGCCATTCAAATTTGCTCAACTCGGTGCAAGGCATGCTGAGAGTTTTGCATCTCAAGAGTAGTTTCAAGAGTGACAGTTGGTTCCTCAGTCTCCAGAAAGATCTGATGTTTTCACTCTCTATGGAACTTTCGTATTCGAACGAGACGTTCAGATTGAGAACGTCGATCTTCAACTCCGTCGTAGGAGTCTTCGAAGACCAAATCTGTTCGAGTGTTTTGAGCAGCTCTTTCTCGAACTGCCACTGCATCTTTTCCGCGAAGCTGACCAAGGGATTCTTCAAACCTTCTCGTCTGTATCTGACTGCATGGAACCAGCTGTCCCAGACGAGCAACTTCAGATACGTTTCTTCCAAATTTCTCGAGAGGAAACTCAGCTCATCCAGGAGCATCTCGTGAAAGGCGGTCTCAGGCGTTTGATCCACGATCGGTTTGTACCATGTCGTCTTCAGCCAATCGATGCAGTCCTCGTAGCTTGCGTCCGCCAGCCACTGCCACTGCGCCTTA
>JAPYWY010000210.1 GCA_028276125.1 Pseudothermotoga sp. | reverse complement strand
GCCACTTTTCAGCATCTGTTTCGGTACCTCGATCGTCTCGACGACGCGTTCTATGGCCTCGATCGCGTTTCCAGCAGCTATAACTCCAACCACGGGTAGCTTGACGGCCTCAGCCATGTTCAGGAGTTTTATACTCCTCGCTTTCTTCGAGCGGGAGATGTAACCTTTCTTCTCGAGGGCAACCAAATGCATCATGGCCCCACGAGGTGTTATGCGAAAGGCTCTGGCTATGTCCCTGATGCTCGGAGAATAACCGTGGCTCTCCATGTAAGAGATTATGAATTCCAAAACCTTTTTTTGCCTCTCCGTCAGTTGCCTCACGTATCAAACACCACCCTCAGAACGATTTTGTCCGACCTCTCAACGACCAAACCGTGGTATGTGAGAGCCTTGAGCTCCGTGCCTTGGATCTCTTCGAATTCTTTGAAACGGCAGACCAACCTGCCATTCTCGACGTGGCAGTCACACGGAAAGAGCCTTCTCGATTCGATCAGATAGATCCAGTCGTTCACGATGTCGAAGATAGCGTCCTCGAGGCTCTTCGACAGATCGTACTCGAGCTTCGTTTCCCGTTCCTTCAACTTCACCGAGTAGTGATCTTTGAAGATCCTGACGAGCTCTTTGAAGATCTCCTCTTCATTGTTGCAAACTATCTCGTAACGTACGTCCGCCGTGTGGTTCAGCTGTCTGTACACGTTTCCACCACCGCAAAGTGTGAAACTTCGTCACCCTCGTTCAGTTCCAGTATCTTGACTCCTTTTGCCGTCCGTCCCACGATGCTCACGCTGGAAACTTTGAAACGTATCGAGTGTCCATTTTTCGTGAGCACGATGACGTCGGATTCTGGATTCTTGATGAGTTCAGCACCGCATAGAAAACCCACTTTTTCAACGCTCGGCATCGTCTTCACACCGACTCCGCCACGGCTTTGGACCCTATACTCGCTCAGTGGTGTGCGTTTGCCGAAACCTTTGGTGGTGATCGTCAAGATGTCACCTTCGTTGTCGGACAGCACCACCATTCCGACGACCTCGTCGCCTTCTCTGAGGAGAATTGCGGTGACACCCATCGCAGAACGCCCCATCTGCCGTACCTCGTCGATGGGAAACCTTATCGACATGCCGTTCCTCGTGATGATCAAGATCTCCTTGTCCTTCTCGTCGCAGACGTTCGCTGCGACGACGGAATCGCCGTCATCGAAGTTTATGGCTCTGATCCCCCTCGCAGTTGCGCTTTCGAACTCGGACAGAGGCGTTCTCTTGATCTTACCCTTTTTCGTGACCAAGACGAGGTCTCCATGCCATTCGCTGAAGGGAATCATGGCTAAGATGGACTCTTCCTCTTCGAGATTCAGATAAGCCCTGATGGGCTTACCCTTGCTGTCCCTGTTGCTCAGCTCGATTTCGTGGTTCTTCAGGACGAACGCCCTACCGCGGGAACTGACGAAGATGGTTCTGGAGTGCACACGGCTTGCGCATACCATGGCGATCTCATCGTCCTCGGCGATCCTCGCACCTATCACGCCTTTCCCACCACGCCTCTGACTCCTATAATCGTTCAGGCTCGTCGCCTTCACGTAGCCTTTCTCTGTGAGCACGATGACGATGTCCTCATCCGGTATGAGATCTTCGGGCGTGTAATCGAGGTCTTCTTCGATGTTGACGATCTGAGTTCTTCTCTCATCTCCGTACCTGCGCTTCAGATCTTCGAGTTCATCGTACATCACCTCATAGACTCTCGAATCGTTCGAAATGATCTCCTTGACGAACTCGATCTTCTTGATCAGGTCCGAATACTCCGTCTTCAACTTTTCGATCTCCAGACTCGTGAGTCTGCCCAACCGCATGTCGAGGATCGCTTTCGCTTGCTCTTCTGTAACATTGAGAAGGTTCATCAGGTTTTTCACGGCATCCTCGTTGCTCTTGCTACTCCGTACGATGTCCACGACACTTCCTATGACCCTTGCGGCCTTCATGATACCTTCCAAAACGTGCGCTCTCTTCGAATAGATCTTCAACTCGTATTCGGCTCTCTTCCTGATCACACTGAACCTGTGCTGAACGAAGGCACGTATCAATTGGAACAGGTTCATCAGCTTCGGACGGTTGTTGTCTATGACGAGAATTTGAACGTTGAAACTCGTCTGCAACGAGGTGTGCTTGTAAAGGTTGTTCAGAACGAGTTTGTAGTTGCCGTTCTTGGGAATCTCTATGACGATCCTCAGACCCTTCTTGTCCGACTCATCCCTGACGTTCTTTATCGGGATCTTTGGATTCTTCTCCGCATATCTAACGATCTCTTCGATGAGAGTAGCCTTGCTGACACCGTAAGGGATCTCTGTCACGACGATCTGGTCGTGTTTCTTACCTTCCTCGAAGTGCACTTTGCCGCGTACCACGATCTTGCCTCTACCCGTGGCGTATATCTCTCTCAGGTTGCTCGCGTTGACGATGATGCCACCCGTTGGAAAGTCTGGACCTTTCAAATGTTGTAACAGATCGTCGACACTGCACTGTGGATTCTTTATGAAGCACTGTATAGCGTTGATGGTCTCAACGAGATTGTGTGGTGGGATGTTCGTCGCCATACCAACGGCGATACCCGAAGAACCGTTCAGAAGCAGGTTGGGTATCTTCGATGGTAGAACCGTTGGTTCTTTCAAGGTGCCGTCGAAGTTGTCTTGCATCGGAACGGTGTCTTTGTCCAGATCTTGGAGCATCTCTTCAGCTATCTTTGAGAGCTTGGCTTCTGTGTACCTCATTGCCGCTGGGGGATCTCTGTCGATGGAACCGAAGTTGCCTTGACCGATGATCAAAGGATAGCGCATCGAGAAAGGTTGTGCCAGTCTCACCAACGCATCATACACCGCCATGTCTCCGTGCGGATGGTATTTACCAAGCACTTCACCGACGATCCTCGCGGACTTCTTCGATTGAGCGTTGTGCGTCAATCCGAGTTCGTACATCACGTAAAGGATTCGTCTCTGCACGGGCTTCAACCCGTCTCGCACGTCGCATATTGCGCGTCCTATGATGACGCTCATCGAATAGTTCATGTACTGCTGTACGAGTTCGTCTTCTATGTTCTTTGTGAAAACCTCGGGCATTCTCCTTACCTCCTAAGAGATCTTCGAACCTGGCGTTGCTCCCCCATCGACCGTGATCAGCTTGACTTGATCGTTGTCATGCGCTGCCAAAAGCATTCCTTGAGACTCCACACCCATGAGCTTGGCAGGTTTCAGGTTCGCGACGATAACTATACACTTACCGACGAGCTGCTGTGGTTCGTAGTACTTTGCGATGCCCGCAACGATCTGTCTCGTTCCGAGCTCTCCAAGATCTATCGTGAGTCTCAGCAATTTCTCTGAACCCTTTATCTTCTCCGCCGAGAGCACCTTCGCCACCCTCAGATCGACTTTTCTGAACTCGTCGATGTCCAAAAGCTGAACATCAGAAGCAACCGTCTGTGACGTTCTCTGCTCGCTCTTCAGTTCGACCTTCTGAAACAGCGGTGCACCGTGCGCAATTCTCTGCCCGAAACGTAGCGTCTTCCATTCCTTCAAGTGTTGGACGTTCGGTTGTGTCTGCTCACCGAGGCGGCGCAGAACTTCATTCGATGAATTCGGCATTATTGGAGAGAACATGATCGCTACCTTCTTGAGGGCTTCGCACACGTTGTAGAGAACCGTGCCCAACCTCTTCGTCTCACCTTGTTTTGCCAAGAGCCATGGCTTGCAC